>NZ_JANZZD010000150.1:0-502 GCF_026419595.1 Tepidiforma sp.
AGCCGGCATTGCACACCACCCTCTTCGATGGCGACGGCGGGCAGTGGCTGGCCACCATCCGGCCCGTCTGGGGGGGCGAACTCCTGGTCGCCTACGCGACGCCGCGCAGCGCGCTGACCTCGGCCTGGACGACGCATGTCCTCTCGCTCGGCACCATCGCGGCCCTGATGACGGCGGCGATGATGTCGGTGATCGCCATCGCGTGGCGGCGCTGGGCCTCGGAGCAGCGGGCGTTGCGCGAATTGACGGCCACCCATGCCGCGCTGCGCGAACACATCAGCCGGCGCGAGGCGGCCGAGGAGCGGCTTGCCCAGGCGCAGCGGCTGGAGGCGATGGGGCGGCTGACAGGCGGCATCGCGCACGACTTCAACAACCTGCTCACCGCCATCCTGGGCACGGTCAATCTGCTCGATCGGCACCTTGGCCCGAACGCCGATGACCGCACCCGCCGCCTGATCGGTGCGGCGCGCGATGCGGTCGGGAGGGGAGCGCGGCTCAATGC
>NZ_JANZZD010000015.1:0-52684 GCF_026419595.1 Tepidiforma sp.
TCGCCGGCCCGATGGCTGCCAGCGCCACGTCCGCGTCGCCCATCAGTACCTCGGCGGTGTACCCGCCCCCCGCCGGCACCGACGACGAGCCGTGCCCGGTGAAATCGAGCGCGTAGACCGCCCCCGGCCACCGCTCGACCTCCCCGCTCAGCCGCTCCGGCGACCGATCGCCGAGTGCGTGGAGCAGGAGGAGCCGCGGCCCCGGCCCTTCCCGGAGCGTGTGGAGCGCCAGCTTCACCCGGTTGTGCTGCAGGAAGACCGTCATCGCAGGAACTCCAGCACCAGCTCCGCCACCCGCTGCGGGTGTTCGATGTGGATGAAGTGCCCCGTGTTCTCGAACGGGATGATCTCCGCCCGCGGCGGCAGGTACGGCAGCAGCGCCCGGTGGTTCGTGCCCCAGCCCATCTCCTCCTCCACCGTCGCCGTCAGCCCGAGCAGCGGCACCTTCAGCTCCTTCAGCCGCTGCAGCGACCACTCCGGGCTCCACGGCCCGAAGCCGCCGAACCGGATCGCCGGGTCCAGCTTCCACCGCCAGCCGTCCGGGTCGCGCCGTGCGCCGATCGTCACGAGGTACCGCAGCCAGTCATCCGAGAGGCGCGGGTTCATCCGCTTCCGCCGCCGCGCCAGCTCTTCCAGCGTCCCCGGCTTCCGCAGGTTGATGTGCGCCGCGCGGCGGTGGTCCAGCCACTCCGCCAGCGTCTTCTGCGTGAATTTCCGGTCCTCGTGGTCCGAAACATCGGGCGCGGGGTCGCGGCTCGGTAGTCCGTCGATGACCACCAGCTTCGAAAGCCGGTACGGCAGCGCCTCCGCCAGCTGCAGCATCATCCCGCCGCCCTTCGAATGCGCTACCACCGGCACCGCGTCCGGCGTCGTCGAATCCAGCACGGAGAGCGCGTCCCGCACATCCGCGTCCCAGCTGTACAGTGCGGCATGGTCCGAATCGCCGTGGCCGCGGTGGTCCCACGAGATGACCCGCCAGCCCGCATCGGCCAACAGCGGCGCGAACACGTCGAACGTGCCGGCGAAATCCGAACCGCCATGCACGAGGAAGAGCGGCGGCCCGTCCGCATCGCCCCATTCGCAGACGTGCAGGCGCACGCCGTACGAATCGACCCAGCGGTGCCGCGCAGGCCGGCGCGCGCCGGGGTAGGTCAGGAAGCGCGGTTCCTCAGCGACCGGCGCCGTCATGCTTCACCTTCCGAAACGTGGGTTCGAACAGCCCGCCCCGGGGTATCGGTGGGGCCGGGGAGCACCTTTCGAGCATCCGGGCCGCCCCGTTGTCGGTCAAGACGCTCGGGCACGCCGGTTCGCAATCGCCGTCAGGGCACGAGCAGCAGGTCCACGAGCGCCGGCAGCGCCACTCCGGCCGGCGCGCGGATCACGACGTCGCTGATTTCGGTGAGCGCCGTCTCCTCCGGGTTGATTTCGATCAGCGGCGCGCCCCGCCGCTTCGCCAGCACCGGAAAGTCCGCCGCGGGGTAGACCACCGCGCTCGTCCCCACCGTGAGGAACAGGTCCGCCGCCAGCGCCTGCCGGTAGCACTCTTCCAGCGCGTCCCGCGGGATCGGCTCGCCGAACATCACGACGTCGTTTTTGTACAGCCCGCCGCAGACCGGGCAGGACGGCGGCAGCCGGTCGAGGTTGACCGTCTCGAGCCGCTCCCGCGCCCCGCATTCGATGCACCGCACCTTGTACCGGTTGCCGTGGATCTCCGTCACCCGCCGCGAACCGGCGACCGCGTGCAGGTTGTCGATATTTTGCGTGATCACGTGCGCCAGCCGCCCCATCTGCTCAAGGTCGGCCATCGCGTAATGCCCCGCGTTCGGCGCGGCGCGCTCGATGGCCTCCGAGAACGGCGAGCCCGACGTCTCGTGGGCGATGGCCTGCCGCCACCACTCCGCCGGGTCGTGGGTGAACAGCTCCCAGCCGTCGATCGTCGGCTCGCCGAACCGTTCGTACACGCCGCCGGCGCCCCGGTAGGTCGGGATGCCGCTCTCCGCGGACAGCCCAGCGCCGACGAGCGCGACTGCGTGCAGGCTGCGCCGCATGAGCGCAGCCGCCTGCCGGAGCGCGTGCTCGACTGCCGGGTCAGCCAGGGCCGGGTGCGTGGCGGTCAATCGTCCCCTCTACCGGTAGATGATACGCCACTTCGGCCGCGTAGGCGGCGGCCTGCCGCTGCCGTTCCGCCGCATTCCAGCCGAGCTCCTCTCCCAACAGCTCCGCCGCCCGCTGGTGGCAGCAGAGCCCGCGGCATTTCGCCCAGCCGATGCCCGTCCGCCGCAGCAGCGCGTCGCCGACCGTTGCCGCCTGCTCGAACCGCGCCGCGAACCGCACCTCGCCCTCGAGCCCCGGCGCGTGGAGACACAGGACGTCGCGCCCCAGATCCGCGGCGCGCGGCGCTTCCGCGCCGTACCGGCGCAGGTGCCGCCGCAGCGGGTGGTCGAACCCCAGTCCGAGCAGCTGCTCCCGCCACCCCGCCGGCGCCGCCGCTTCCCACCGTGCCGCCTTCCGCCCGAGCAGCCGCTCGATGACGTCGTTCGCCAGCGGCCGGAACGTGCTCAGCTTCCCGCCGACCACGCTGTACATGCCGCGCGCGCCGCCCAGCTTCCCGTGGTCGATGACCGCGTGCCGCCGCGTGATCGCCGCCTCCGGCCCACCGGCCACCTTCTGCAGCGGCCGCAGCCCGGCGTACGCGTACCGCACCCGCTCCTTCCGGATGTCGAGCCCCGGCAGCAGGGCCCGCCCTTCTTCCAGCAGGTAGGCGATGTCCTCGGCCGTCGGCTGGACCGCCCCCGGATCGCCGTCGTACCGGTCGTCCGTCGTCCCGATGAGCAGCAGGTCGTCCTGCGGCACCGCGAAGAACACGCGCCCGTCGCTCTTCGCCGTGCTGAAGACGGCGTCGTGGCCCGGCTCGCCGTCCAGCTCGACCACGATGTGCGAGCCGCGGGTCACGCCGAGCAGCTCCGGCGGCGGCAGGTCGCCCAGCCGGTTCACCGCGTCGACCCACGGCCCGGCGGCGTTGACCACCGCCCGCGCCGGCACTCGCACCCGCTGGCCGCTCTGCTCCACGACCACCGCTTCGACGCTGCCGCCCGGCGCCTCGATTGCGACGACCGGGCAATGGTTGAAGCACACAGCGCCGAGCTGCCGCGCCTCGCGCACCAGCTCCCACGTCAGCCGCTCCGGCGCGATGACGCGGGCGTCGAAGAACGAAAACCCGCCGCGCGCCTCGGCCGGCAGGTAGGGCGCGAGCTCCCGCAGCCGCGCGTCGCTCAGCCGGCGATGCCCCGGCACACCCCGGTAGAGCGCGAGGAGGTCGTAGGTCGCCAGCCCCATCCGCAGCTGCCACGCCGGCCTGCGCGTCCACGGCAGCACCGGCAGCAGGAACCGCTGCGGCCGCACGAGGTACGGCCGCGTCGCCAGCAGCCACGCCCGCTCCCGGAGCGATTCGAACACCAGCCCGACGTCGCCGTGCTCGAGGTACCGCAGCCCGCCGTGGATGAGCTTGGTCGACCGCCAGGTCGTCCCGAAGCCGTAGTCCGAGGCCTCGAACAGCGCCGCCCGCAGGCCGTGGGCTGCCGCTGCCCGCGCGATCGCTGCGCCGTTGATCCCTCCGCCGATGACCGCGACGTCGAGCGGCGGCCCGCCCGCCAACTCTGCCGGCGTCAACCCGCCCACCCCAGCGTCCGTTCCACCGCGCGCCGCCAGTCGCGCAGCCACCGGTGCCGCTCCGCGCTCCCGAGCCGCGGTTCGAACACCCGCTCCGGCCGCCACAGCTCCGCCACCTCCTCCGTGCTCGCCCACGCTCCCGCCTCGAGCCCGGCAAGGAACGCCGCGCCGAGCGCTGTCGTCTCGGTCGATTGCGGCCGCAGCACCGGGATGCCGGCGAAATCCGCCTGGAGCTGCATCAGCAGGTCGTTCACCGCCGCACCGCCGTCGACGCGCAGCTCCCGGATCGGCTCCGGCAGCGATGCGTTCATCACCTCGATGAGCTCCGCGCTCGAGAGGGCGATCGCCTCCAGCGCGGCCCGCGCGAGGTGCGCCTTCGTCACCCCCCGCGTGAGCCCGAGGATCGCGCCCCGGGCGTGCGGGTCCCAGTCCGGCGCGCCCAGCCCGGTGAACGCCGGCACGATGGTCACGCCGCCCGCGTCGGGCACGCTCGCGGCCAGTGCCTCGACCTCCGCCGACTCGCGAATCAGTCCCAGTTCGTCCCGCAGCCACTGCACGAGCGCCCCGGCGACGAACACCGAACCCTCGACCACGAACTCCGGCCCCTGCAGCCCCGTCCCGGCGCCGAGGCTGAGCAGCAGCCCTGAATCCGGCACGCTGGCCCGCCGCCCGGCGTTCGAGAGCAGGAAGCAGCCCGTGCCGTAGGTGTTCTTCGCCACGCCGGGCGCGAAGCCGGCCTGTCCGAACAGCGCCGCCTGCTGGTCGCCCGCCACCCCGGTGATCGGCACCCGGCAGCCGAACACCTGCTCGCTCGTGAAGCCGTACTTCGAACGCGACGGCACCGCCACCGGAAGCGCCGCCCGCGGCACCTCGAACAGGTCGAGCAGCCGGTCGTCCCACCGCCCGCGCTTGACGTTGAACAGCAGCGTCCGCGACGCGTTGGTGAAGTCCGTTGCGAAGACCGCGCCGCCGGTCAGCTTCCACGTCAGCCACGTGTCCACCGTGCCGACGCAAATCTCGCCCTGCATCGCGCGGCGGTGGAGCGCCGGGTCGTGCCGGAAGAGCCACGTCAGCTTCGTGGCAGTGAAGTACGGGTCGAGCTTCAGCCCCGTCAGCTGGCGCACCTCGTCCTCGGCGCCGGCCGAACGGAGGTCTTCGCAGATGCCCGCCGTCCGCCGGTCCTGCCAGACGATCGCGCGGTGCACCGGCGCCCCCGTCGCCCGCTCCCACGCGACCGCCGTTTCCCGCTGGTTCGTCAGCCCGATGCAGGCGATATCCCGCAGCGTGAGCCCCGCCTGCGCCAGCGCGACGCCGATTGCGTCGAGCGTCGTCGACCAGATCTCCTCCGGGTCATGCTCGACCCACCCGGGCTGGGGGTAGTGCTGGGTGAGGGGCTGCTGTCCCGTCCCGATGATGGCGCCGCCGGCGTCGACGACGAGCGCGCGCGAGCTGGTCGTTCCCTGGTCGATGGCGAGGATGTACGGGGGCGTCATGTGCGGGAGTATACGAACCCCTGCCGTAGCGGCGCGGTCCCCGGCTTACTCCTCGCGGTGGTGGCCGTTCCGCCGAACGCACATGTGCCCGCCCGGGTCCATCGGCGCGGTGCACAGCGGACAGAGCGGCCGGCCTGCCGCGATCACCGCCGCGATCTGCTGCCGCAGTTCGTAGCCGCGCCGGTAGTCGAACTCCATCGTCAGGCCCGTCGTCTCGTCCGCATCCGCCGGCCCGTCGGCCGCGATGAGCACGATGTGCCGCTCCTCCGCGTTCACGCCCATGCTCAGCTGCGCCAGCCGGATGTCCACGTCGAACGATTCGATGTCCGCGAGCCGTGCGGGCGCATCGTCCGGCGGCAGCGGCACGTACTCATAGCCTTCGTCCGCGAGCACCGTCTCGATGGCGTCGCCGAGCGCGCTCAGCTGCTCCTTCTCGAGCCACATCGAGGCCGCGAAACCGGCCGCGTTCACCGCGCACAGCCGGAAGCGCCGCCGTCCCGGCTCGCCGATCGCCTCCGCCGAAATGTGGAACAGCCGCCCGAGGTCGTGCGTGCGCGCCATCTCCTCCCGATCCTAGGGCAGCAGGTCCCTCCCGTCGCGTGCCGTTCGTCCTTTGCCGCCCCTCCGTCCAGCGCAGAAAATTCACAAATGTCCGCGGAACGAAGGATGTTCGCGACACACGTTGTCGCCTTCGCGACATATCGTGCGGCTTCGCAGCCCAACGACAGGAGGTGAGCGCCCCATGACCGAACAGACGCGCCGCTCGACCCGCCTCATCCGCATCCGCGACATCCTCGTCCGGCGGCCCAACGGCGTCACCACGCTCGAACTCGCCCGCGAGACTGGCTATTCTCAGCGCACCATCCAGCGCGACCTCGTCGCCATCGAGAGCGAGCTCAACGTCCCCCTCGTCTTCGAAAACCGCCGCTGGCGCATCATGGACGGCGCCCAGCCGCTCTTCGGCCCCGTCCGCCTCACGCTGCAGGAAGGTCGCGCCCTCTACTTCGCCATGCGCCTCATGCTCCGGTCCGCCGACGAGCACGACCCAGATGCGCTCACCGCCCTCGAAAAAGTCGCCGAAGCGCTCCCGAAGGGCATGGCCGAGCACATGCAGCGCACCGTCCGCGAATACCGCCAGCTCCCGTTCAACCGCGACGCCACCGAGGTGCTCGCCCGCATCACCGAGGCATGGGCCACCAGCCGCTCGATTATCATCGAATACCGCTCAGCCCATGCCAGCGGCCCCCGCCGCTACGAGGTCGACCCGTACATCCTCGACCACACCGAGAGCGGCACCTACCTGATCGGCTACTCCCACGCCCACGGCGAGGTCCGCGTCTTCAAGGTCGACCGCATCCGCGCCGTCGAGCAAACCGGGCGCGAATTCGAGCCCGTCGACCTCGACCGGCTCGCCGAGACCCTCCGCAACAGCTGGGGCGGCGTCGTCATCGGCGAATCCCGCTACGACGTCGTCATCGATTTCTCCCCCTCCGTCGCCGACCGCATCCGCGAAAGCTACTGGCACGTCTCGCAGGAGCTCGAGATGCTCCCCGAAGGCGGCATCCGCCTGAAGGTCTCGCTCCCCAGCCTGCTCGAAATCACCCCGTGGGTCCTCAGCTGGGGGCCGGAGGCTGTCGTCGTCGCCCCCGATGAACTCCGCGAACGCGTCGCCGGGCTCGTCAAAGCCGCCGCGCAGCGGTACCCCTGAGCCCTCCGCTACACTCCACCGCATGGACTCCTCCGCCGCCGTCGCCGAGCGCCGCAGCCGCATCGCCCGCGGCTGGACGCTCGACCGCGGCGCCGTCCTCGTCGCCAGCGGCCTGCCGCTGCCCATCGCCGGGACCGACCAGTTCCACGAGTTCCACGCCCACCCGGAATTCCGCTACCTCGCCGGCATCGCCGAACCCGCGAGCGTCCTCGCCTTCGACCCCGGCGAAGGCTGGGCGCTCTTCGTCGCGCTCCCGGCGTTCGAAGACCGCATCTGGACCGGCGACGGCCCTGACATCGACCGGCTCGAAGCGGCTGCCGGCCTCCCGGTCCAGCCCATCGAGCGCCTCGCGGGCTGGCTCGAAGCCCGCCGCGGCGAGCCGCTCGCCATCCTCGGCAACCGCGACCTCGCCGACCGCCCCGCCGGCTACCGCCTGCCCCCGCTCGACCGCTTCGAAGCCGTGTTCGATGACGACCTCGCCGCCCGCCTCTCCTGGCACGTCAGCGAAGCCCGCCGCGCTAAGGACCCAGCCGAGCTCGACGCCATGCGCCGCGCCGCCGAAGCGAGCCGGGCCGGCCATCTCCTCGCCCTCCGCACCGCCCGTCCCGGTATGACCGAGCGCGGCCTCCAGGTCGAACTCGAGGCCGAATTCTTCCGGCACGGCGCCGACCGCACCGCCTACGGCTCTATCGTCGGTACCGGCCCCAACGGCGCCATCCTGCATTTCTCCCCGACCCGCCGCGAGCTCCGCGAGGGCGACCTCGTCCTCATCGACGCCGGCGCCGAGGTCGATGGCTACGCCAGCGACGTCACCCGCACCTTCCCGGCCGGCCCCCGCTTCGAAGGCATCCAGCGCGACCTCTACCAGCTCGTCCATGTCGTCCAGCGCGCCGCTATCGAAGAAGCGCGCCCCGGCGTGGAGTACCGCGACCTCCACCTCCGCGCCTGCGAGCGCATCGCGGCCGGCCTCGTCGACCTCGGCATCCTCCGCGGCGCGCCCGCCGACCTCGTCGAGGCCGACGCCCACGCGCTCTTCTTCCCCCACGGCCTCGGCCACCTCCTCGGCCTCGCCACCCACGACGCCGGCGGCTGCCTCCAGGGCCGCACGCCAAGCGACCGCTTTGGGCTCAAGTGGCTCCGCGCCGACCTCCCGCTCCAGCCCGGCTACGTCGTCACCATCGAGCCCGGCATCTACGTGATCCCGGCCATCCTCGACGACCCCGCCCGCCGCGAACGGTACCATGACGCCGTCGACTGGGAGCGGGTCGACGCTCTCCGCGGCTTCGGCGGCATCCGCATCGAAGACGACATCCTCGTGACCGAAGGAGCCCCCGAGGTGCTGACCGCTGCCCTGCCCTCCGACATCGCCTCCATCGAAGCCCTCCGCAGCGAGGCCATCGCCCGGTGACCTCGCCCCGCCGCCTCACCATCGCCGACCTCGCCCGCTTCCCCCGCCCCGGCCTGAACGTCCCCGGCGGCCTGGGCTTCACCCCCGACGGCCGCGCGGTCACCTACCTCCACTCGGCCGAGGGCAACCTCGTCCGCAGCCTCTGGCAGCTCGACCTCGAAACGGGCGAACGCCGCGTCATCGCCGGGCCGCCGCCCGCCACGACCTCCGAGCAGCAGCTCTCGCGGGAAGAGGAACTCCGCCGCGAGCGCGCCCGCCTCCGCGAACTCGGCGTCACCAGCTACGAGTTCGCCGTGCGCGCCCCCGTCCCGACGCTGCTCGTCCCGGGCGGCGGCCGGCTCTGGCTCCGCGTCGGCGACGGCGGCCTCGAACCGGTGCCCGGGTCGGAGGGTGCCATCGACCCGCACCTCTCGCCGGCCGGCGACCGTATCGCCTTCGTCCGCGACGGCGACCTCTACGTCCTGCCGGCCGCCGGCGGCGAACCGCGCCGCCTGACCCACGACGCCGAGGACGGGCTCACGAACGGCCTCGCCGAGTTCATCGCCCAGGAGGAGCTCGAGCGCGACCGCGGCTTCTGGTGGAGCCCCGATGGCGACCGCATCGCCTTCATCCGCGCCGACTCGCGCCACATCCCCGAATACCCCATCGTCCACCAGGGCAAGGCGGACATCGATATCGAGCGCCACCGCTACCCGTTCGCCGGCCAGCCGAACGCCATCCTCGACCTCGGCATCGTCCGCCTCGACGACGGCCGCGTCGAATGGCTCGACCTCGGCCCCGACCGCGACCTCTACATCGCGCACGTCGGCTGGCGGCCGGATGGCGCGCTCGCCGTCCAGGTCCTCTCCCGCGACCAGCGCACCCTCCGGATCGTCGTGTTCGAGCCTGGCCGCCCCGGCCGCGTCCTCCTCGAGGAGCACCAGGAGCCCTGGATCAACCTCGCCGGCGAAACCATCTTCCTCGCCGACGGCCGCATCCTCTGGTCCAGCGAACGCTCCGGCTTCCGCCACCTCTACCTCCTCAGCCCGGACGGCGCCCTCGAGCGGCAGCTCACCTCCGGCGAGTGGATGGTCACCTCGGTGCTCGGCGTCGACGAGGCCCGCGGGCTGGCGTATTTCGCGGCCACCCGCGAGTCACCGCTCGAGCGCCACCTCTACCGTGTCCCGCTCGCCGGCGGCGAACCCGAGCGCCTCACCCCCGAGCACGGCTGGCACGCGGGCGTCCTCGCGCCCGGCGGCGCCTGGCTGCTCGATAGCTGGAGCTCGCGCGAGCATCCACCCTGCGTCGTCGCCCGGGACCTCCTCGATGGCCGCGTCGTCCCGGTCCACGAACCCGAGCCCGTGGACGCCCCGTCGCTCGGCCTCGCCATCCCCGAGTTCCACGAAGTCGCCGCACCCGACGGCACCCTGCTCTACGGCGCGCTCTATCGCCCCGCCCCCTCGGACCGCCCGGCGCCGGTCGTCGTCTCCGTCTACGGCGGCCCCCACGTCCAGCGCGTCGTCGACGACTGGACCCTCACGGTCGATCTCCGCGCCCAGTACCTCGCGCAGCAGGGCATCGCCGTCTTCAAGCTCGACAACCGCGGCAGCAGCGGCCGGGGCCTCGCCTTCGAAGCCCACATCGCCCGCCGCATGGGCACCGTCGAGGTCGAAGACCAGGTCGGGGGCGTCCGCTACCTCGCCGGCCTGCCGGGCCTCGATACCTCCCGCGTCGGCATCTACGGCTGGAGCTACGGCGGCTACATGACCCTCATGTGCCTGCTCAAGGCCCAAGAGGTCTTCCGCGTGGGCGTGGCCGGCGCCCCCGTCACCGACTGGGACGGCTACGACACCGGCTACACCGAGCGGTACATGGGCACGCCCGCCGAAAACCCCGACGGCTACCGCGAAGCCTCCGCCCTGGTCCATGCGCACCGGCTCGAGGGCCGCCTGCTCCTCGTCCACGGGATGACCGACGAAAACGTGCACTTCCGCCACACCGCCCGCTTCATCGTCGCGCTCACGGAAGCCGGCAAGCCGTACGACCTCCTCATCTTCCCCGAGGAGCGCCACATGCCGCGCGACCAGCGCGGCCTCGAATACCAGGAGGAGCGCGTCATCCGCTTCCTGCTCGATAACCTCTGAACTGCTGAACCGCGAGCTCAGCGGAAGCGGTAGCCGGCCGCCAGTCCTGCCTCCCGCGCCCACTCGCCGGCGCCGACCTTCTTCCCGCCCTCCGGCTGCACCCGGAGGACGCGCAGCACGCCGCCGTTCAGCCGCACGTCGAAGCTCCCCTCCTCGACCCGGAGTACCCGGCCGGGCATGCCGGGCTCCTCGTCGCCTGTCAGCCGGCAGTCGAAGATGCGCAGCCGCTGGCCCTCGAACGTCGTCCAGGCCCCCGGCTGCGGGTTGCACCCGCGGATGAGCGCGTACAGCCGGTCCGCCGGCTCGTGCCAGCGGATCCCCGCGTGCTCATCCCGGCAGGGCGGCTCGTAGGTCGCTTTCGCGTGGTCCTGCGGGATGCGGGGCGTCTTCCCGTCGCGCACCAGCGCCGCCGCCTCGGCCATCGCATCGACCCCCATTGGGAACAGCCGCTCGAAGTATACCGACCCGACCGTGTCGTCCGGCCCGATCGGGCAGCTCCGCTGCAGGAGGATCGGCCCCGTATCGATGCCGCGGTCCGGCCAGAAAATCGTCAGCCCCGTCTCCGTCCGGCCGAAGATGATCGCCCAGTTGATCGCCGAGGAGCCCCGGTGCAGCGGCAGCAGGCTCGGGTGGTACTGGATGCTTCCCAGCCGCGGCAGCTCGAGCACCTCGTGCGGGATGATCTCCGTCACGAACGCCATCACGCAGAGGTCCGGCCGCAGCGCCGCCCACGCCTCCTGCCCCTCCGCCTCCTTCAGCCGCCGCGTCTCGATGACCGGCACGCCCGCAGCCGATGCCGCCGCCCAGAGGGGATCCTCCCGTCCGCCGGCCGGCGCTGGCGCGCTGACGCCCGCCACGTCGAACCCGTCCTCTCGCAGCCGCCGGAAGACGGCCTCGCCGAACGCAGCCTGTCCCATCACGACGACACGCATCGCAGTCACCCCGCCGGATACCCCGGCCGCCTCAGCCTACCGCGCGCCCGCGCCGCGCTCTACCGCCCCTCGCCCCTGCGGCTCCCGCTCGCGTACACTGCTCCCATGCCACCGCTCCAGCTGTTCGAGGTGACCCCGGGCGACGCCACGCACGTCGCCCCCGTTCGCCGGCGCCTCTGACCGTGCCGAACCTATCATCACCCGGACCGCAGGAGCTCGCCCCACCCATGACCGTCGTCGAACCAGCCCGGCTGGCCGATGCCGCCGCTATCCACGCCCTCGTCACCTACTGGGCCGACCGCGGCGATATGCTCCATCGCCCCATCGGCGAAATCTACGAAGCCATCCGCGATTTCAAGGTCGCCCGCATCGGCGGCGAAATCGTCGGCTGCGGCTCGCTCCACATCATGGGCCCCGACCTCGCCGAAGTGCGCTCGCTCGCCGTCGCCGAATCCGCGCAGGGCCGCGGCGTCGGCGCCGCCATCGTCGCCGCCTGCCTCGAAGACGCCCGCGCCTTCGGCCTCGAACGCGTCTTCGCGCTCACCTACCGGCCCGGCTTTTTCCAGAAGCAGGGCTTCCGGCTCGCGAACGTGATGGAGTTCCCGCAAAAGGTCTGGAACGAGTGCGTCCGCTGCCCGTTCTTCACCAACTGCAAGGAGGTCGCCGTCGTGCTCGACCTCCGCAGGCCGGACCTCTCCGTTCCGCTCGCCCCGGGCGCAGCGCCATGAGCGCCAGCCCGCCCGTCTACCGCGTTGCCCGCGTCCGGTTCGAACGTCCCCGGCCCGCCGAGAGCCTCCGCGGACCCGCAGAGGACTGGGCCGCCGCCTGCCGCGATGCCGGGCTGGTCCCGTGGGGTGCCTTCGCGGGCCTCCTCGGCCTCCGCACCGACGAAGCCTTCCTCGTCGCCGCCGGCGAAGGTGCGGGATGGCAGCTCCCGCCCTTCGACCGCGCCGCGGTCACCGAGCAGGCCGACTTCGCGCCCACCGTCCGCCCGGTCGAGCCCGTGCCGCAGCACACGCCCGGCGTCTACGTCTTCCGCACGTTCGAAATCGCGCCCGCCGACCTCGAGCCGTTCGTCCGGCTTTCCGCCGAGGCGTGGGAGTCCTTCGAACACGGACCCGGCTACCGCGCCGAGCCCCGCGCCCTCCTCCGCCGCGATGCCGATCCCGGCGCGGTCGCGATGCTGCTCATCACCTGGTACGACAGCCTCGAATCCTGGGAGCGGTCGCGTACGCCTCCCCCGGCGGCGCGCGAAAACTTCCAGCGCCGGGCGGCGCTCACCCGCTGGGCGCTCCCCATCGCCACCCGGTTGCTCTAGCCGCCGCAGCACTCCGCTTCGAACGTCTCCAGCGCCGCCCACGCGAGCCGTCGCCCGTGCATGCCGGTCCCCGTCGCCGCGCCGACCAGCACGCTGCAGCACGGCGGCAGGAACGCCAGCCGGTTCAGGTGATGGGTCAGCCGCGCCGCGGTCGCCGCCGCGGCCGTTGCCCCCGCCCCCTGCAGGATGACCCCAAAACTCGCCGGGCCGAGTTCGCCCGCGATATCCGTGCCCCGGCAGAGCCCGTTCAGCGCCTCGCCCACGCCTCGCACCACGAACCGCACGCCGACGTCGCCGCGGTCGCGTTCGACCTCTTCGAGCCCGGTGACCCTGACGGCGAGGAACGAGAGCGGCGCGCTGCCGGCCAGCCCAGCCACCGCATCGAGGTGGTGCAGCAGGTCGACGCGCGAGAGCAGGCGCCGCGCCCGCCGCCGTCCGCCGTCCGCCGGCGCCGCGTCATCACGCGCGATGGGCTGGAGATAGGCAGGGAACCGTGCGGCTTCCATCGGGGACACCTCCTCTCGTGCAGGGGCATTCTCCCGCGCTCCGTGCCGCACCGAGATAGGCGAATCCCCGAGCCATCTGCGGCGTTCCCCGCAATCCCCTGCCCGGTTCCCCCGCGATTCAGGCCGGCCGCGACCCGTTCCGTCGCCGCCGCCAGTACACCACCGCGCTGATGACGATGACCGCCACCCACGCCCCGCCCGCCGCCAGCGTGATCCGGAAGTCCCGCCCCAGCCCGTCGCCCGCGACCACCGAAATCGCCGTCGGGAACAGCATCCCCAGCGCCGAATAGATGATGAACACCCGGAACGGGATCGCCGTCATCCCGGCCACGAAGCTGATCCAGTCGAAGTTGACCGCCGGGATCATCCGCGACCAGAAGACCACGCGCCCGCCCATTTCGAGCACCAGCGAGTCGACCCGCGCCGCATTTTTCGCCCCGATCAGCCGCGGCAGGTGCCGCCGCCCGAACCGCCGCGCCACCCAGAACGCCATCGCCGAACCGAGGATGAGGCCCGCCATGCAGTAGGCCGTTCCCAGCACCGGCCCCCAGGCGAGCCCGGCGGCCATGAAAATCGGCGCATTCGGCACCGGTGCGAACAGCACCGAGAGCGCCATGATCACGATGAATACCAGCGGCCCGAGCAGCCCGAACCCGTCCACCCACTCCCGGAACGGCTCCTCGTCGATGGTGTAGGAGATGCCGAAGTACTCGCTCGTTGCCCAGTAGGCGATGACGGCCAGCACGAAGGCCGCCACGAGGCCGCCCACGACCTTGCGCCGGAGCAGCAGCGGCGGCTCGCCCCCCGCGATGAGCTGCTCCTCGATCTCCGCGAGCGACGGAGCCCGCCGTTCGGGCGCCTTCGTCACTGGCCAGCCGCCGCCAGGTGGTCGAGCAGCAGCCGGTTCACCTCGTCCGGCGCCTCCTGCTGTACCCAGTGGCTCACCCCCGGGAGGTGCTCCACCCGCAGGTTCGCAACGTACTCCTCCGTCCCCTCCGTCAGCTCCCGGCCGAGGTAGCGGTCCTCGTCGCCCCAGATGAGCAGCGTCGGCACGGTTACCAGCGGCACCGGGTCCGGGATGCGCGGCGGGTGCCGGAACACCGCCCGGTACCAGTTGATGCCGCCGCTGAGACCCTGCCGGCGCCAGCCT
This sequence comes from Tepidiforma sp., assembly GCF_026419595.1. Classification (NCBI taxonomy): domain Bacteria; kingdom Bacillati; phylum Chloroflexota; class Tepidiformia; order Tepidiformales; family Tepidiformaceae; genus Tepidiforma; species Tepidiforma sp. The sequence continues at coordinate 14,308 of NZ_JANZZD010000015.1, forward strand.
GCGAGGAACTCCCGGATGTCGTCCTTCGTGAACGTGCCCGGCCGGCACTCGCGAATCATCATCCGGGCGAGCCGGTGGTAGCCCTGCGCCGCCAGCAGCCGCTCCGGCAGCCACGGTACCTGGAAGAACAGCACGTACCACGAGCGCAGCGCCTGCCGCGGCCGCCGCACCCCTTTCCGGAACACCGCCGGGTGCGGCAGGTTGCAAACCGTCAGGCTCCGCAGCCGGTCCCCGTGCTGCATCGCCAGCAGCCAGGCGATCGCCCCGCCCCAGTCGTGCCCCACCACGTGGGCGCGTTCGATGCCAAGGTGGTCCATCAGGCAGAGGATGTCCGCCTGCAGCGTCTCGGTGTCGTACGGGCCGTTCGCTTCGGTCAGGTTGTAGCCCCGCTGGTCCGGCGCGATCGCCCGGTAGCCGGCGCCCGCCAGCGCCCGCAGCTGGTGCCGCCACGAATACCACGACTCCGGGAACCCGTGCAGCAGCACCACCGGCTCGCCTTCGCCGGCCTCCACGTAGTGCATCCGGATGCCGTTGACCGTCGCCTCGCGGTGCTGGAACGCATCGCTGCTCATCGGCGTGCTCCCCCGGGGCAATCCGCCCCCGCGATTCAGGCTATCAGAGGACGCGCACCCGCAGGAACAGGTACACGAGCGGGAACACGAACAGCACCGAATCCAGCCGGTCCATGAAGCCCCCGTGGCCGGGCAGCAGCCCGCTCGCATCCTTCACGCCCATCCGCCGCTTCATCCAGCTTTCGAACAGGTCGCCGAGCATCGCCGCCACCGGCAGCGCGACCGCGAGGTGGAGCGCCGTCGCCGCCGGCACGCCGGTATCGAACAGCCAGTTCAGCCCCAGCACGGCGCCGAGGCCCGCGGCGTAGCCGCCCGCCGCGCCTTCCCACGTCTTCTTCGGGCTGATCCTCGGCGCCATCCGGTGCCGCCCAATCGCCCGGCCGACGGCGTACGCCCCCGTGTCCGTCGCGAAGGTCGCCAGCAGGCCGATGAAGAACCAGTCGCGCCCGCCCTCGGCATCCCGCACCAGCACGAGCGTCGAAGCCAGCACCCCGAGGTAGAGCGTGCACCACGCGAACACCCGGAACGGCTTCCGCGGGCCGAAGGCATTCGTCGGCGCGTACCCCAGCGCCGCGAACACCGCCGCGAACCCGAGCCCGACGAGGATGTACCGCGGGTCGAGGTGCGCGCCCGCCACCGTCACCGGCGCGATGGCGATGGTCGGCAGGTGGCGCACGCCTTCGACCACCGGCCTGCTCGGGATGAGCCAGCCGTGGACGAACTCGATCGACGCGAGGAGCGAAATCGCCGCAAGGGCCAGCGCGAACGGCCACCCCCCGAGCCACGCGAGGCCGATCACCACCGGCAGGCCGATGGCTGCCGTCAGCAGGCGCAGCTGGAGGTTCGACACCGCAGCCCGCTCAGTCGCCGCGGTCGCGGAAGGCTTCGAGGTCCTCCTCGAGCAGCCCGCCGAACTTCCGCTTCCGCCGCCCGTACTCTGCCAGCGCGATGTCCGTGTCTTCCCGCCCGAAGTCCGGCCAGTACGTGTCGGTGAAGTACAGCTCCGCGTACGCCGACTGCCACAGGAGGAAATTCGAAATCCGCTGTTCGCCTGCAGTCCGGATGACGAGGTCCGGGTCCGGCATCCCGGCCGTCATGACATACCGCCCGACGAGCTCCTCCGTGACGTCGTCGGCCGCTACCCCGTCCGCGATCATGCCGCGGATCGCCATGACGATGTCGTCGCGGCCGCCGTAGCTGAAGCAGATGTTCAGCACCATCCGGTCGTTCTCCCGGGTCAGCGCGATGGCGTCCCGCACCTGCTCCTGCAGCCACTCAGGCAGCGTCTCGATGTGGCCCAGCATCTGCAGCCGGATCCCGTTCCGGTGGAGGTTGTTCAGCTCCCGCCGGATGAAGTAGCGAAGCAGCCGGATGAGCGCCCGGACCTCCCGCTGCGGGCGGTTCCAGTTCTCCGTGCTGAAGGCGTACAGCGTCAGGTACTGGACCCCGTGGTCCGCGAACCGCTCGATGACCCGGCGGATGTTCTCCGTCCCGGCCCGGTGGCCGGCGGCGCGCGGGAGCCCCCGCTGCGTCGCCCACCGCCCGTTGCCGTCCATGATGATCGCGACGTGCCGCGGGATGCGCCCGCCCGTAATCGGCGAAATCAGGTCGCCGAGGTACTCGGCTGGCCGCGATGGGGCCCCGGGCTTCGCCGCCTCAGACTTCAAGGAGCTCCGCCTCTTTTTTCTTGCTCTCGGCGTCGATGGTGGCGATGTGCCGGTCCGTGAGCTTCTGCAGCTCGTCCTCCGCCCGCTTCAGCTCGTCCTGCGACATGCCGCCTTCTTTCTCCAGCTTCCGCAGCTCGTCGTGCGCGTGCCGCCGCACGTTCCGGACGGCCACCCGCGCATCTTCCGCCTTGTGGTGGACCAGCTTCACGAGCTCCTTCCGGCGCTGCTCGGTCAGCGGCGGGATCGGCAGCCGCAGGACCTGCCCGTCGATCGCCGGGTTGAGGCCGAGGTCGCTCGACTGGATCGCCTTCTGGATCGCGGAGACGGCACTCCGGTCCCAAACCGTCACCGTCAGCAGCCGCGGCTCCGGCGCGTTGATCGTCCCCAGCTGCTTCAGCGGCGTCAGCGCCCCGTAGTAGTCCACCATCAGCGATTCGATGAGGCTCGGGTGCGCCCGCCCGGTGCGCACGCCGTTCAGCTCCCGGCGGAGCGCCTCCACCGAGTGGTCCATCTTTTCGTCGGCTTCGAGGAGGATCTCCTCTGCGTCCGCCATCGCGCCCCTCCGTTCGGTCAGGAATGGGCCGCCGGTTCCGGCGATGCCGAAACCAGCGTGCCAATGGTATCGCCCCGGAGCGCCCGGTACACCGCGTCCGGCGCCGCCACATCGAACACCACGATCGGCATGTGGTGCTCCATGCACATGCTCAGCGCGGTGATGTCCATCACCTGCAGCCGCCGCTGGATCGCCTCGATGTGGGTCACGTGCTCGAACTTCCGCGCCGTCGGCACCTTCGCCGGGTCCGCGTCGTAGACGCCGTCGACACCGTTCTTCGCCATCAGCAGCACTTCGCAGTCGGTCTCGATGGCCCGCAGCGCCCCCGCGGTGTCCGTCGTCATGAACGGGTTCCCCGTCCCGGCAGCGAAGATCACGACCCGGCCCTTCTCGAGGTGCCGGATCGCCCGCCGCCGGATGTACGGCTCCGCCACCTGCGCGATCGGCAGCGCCGTCTGCGTCCGGACCACGGCGCCGCGCTTTTCGAGCGCGTCCTGCAGCGCAAGCGCGTTCATGATCGTCCCGAGCATGCCCGCGTAGTCTGCCGTCGCCCGGTCCATCCCGGTCTCTGCCACCGTCGCGCCGCGCCAGAAGTTGCCGCCGCCGACGGACACGGCGACCTGCACACCCTCATCCACGGCCTGCTTGATCTGCCGCGCGAGGTCGTTCAGCGTCACCGGGTCGATGCCGAACGGCCGCGAGCCCATCAGCGCCTCGCCCGAGAGCTTGACGAGCGCGCGCCGGTAGCGCCCGCGGCCGTCCGTCCTCATCGACGTTTACCGCCCGAGTTCGTACCGGACGAACCGCCGGATGCGGATGTTCTCGCCCGTCCGCGCAATCGCGTCCTGCACGAGGTCCTTGATCGTCTTGCCGGCGTCGCGGATGAACGGCTGCGCCAGGAGCACGACCTCCTCATCCGGCCCTTCGAACTTCGCCCGCTCCGGGTCGTCGGCCGAGACCACCTGCGGGTTCATCGCCGCGACCTGCATCGCGATGTTCCGCGCCAGCTGGCGGAACTCCTCCGTGTTCGCCACGAAGTCGGTCTCGCAGTTCACCTCGACGAGCACGCCGATGCGGCCGCCGGCGTGGATGTACGCGTCGACCACGCCGTTGCTCGTCTCCCGGTCCTGGCGCTTCGCCGCCGCGGCGATGCCGCGCTCGCGGAGGATCTGCTTCGCCTTCGCCTTGTCGCCGCCCGCTTCTTCGAGCGCGCGCTTGGCGTCCATCACGCCCGCCCCGGTTTCCTCCCGGAGCTCCTTGATCATCTCGGTCGTCACTGCAGCCACGTGCGTCCTACTCCTGCGCTGGTGCGGCCTGCGCCGCATTCATGCTGATGACGGTCACCCGCGTGCCGGCATCATCGCCGGCCGGCTGGTCGTCCGGCGTCGCCGTGTAGCTCCCGGAGGCCACGCCGGCATCCGCCGCTTTCGCCAGCTCCTCGACCTGCGTGCCCGGCGCCACGCCCGATTCCCGCATCGCCCGGCCTTCGATGGCCGCGTCAGCGATCTTGCCGAGGATGAGCTTGATCGCCCGGATCGCGTCGTCGTTGCTCGGGATCGGGTACGCGATCGGGTCCGGGTCGCAGTTCGTATCCACCAGCGACACGATCGGGATGCCCAGACGTACGCACTCGGAGACGGCAATCGCCTCCTTCACCGTGTCGATGATGAACACCGCGCCGGGAAGTCGGTCCATGTTCTTGATGCCGCCGAAGTAGCGGTTCATCCGCTCGATTTCGTTCTGGATCTCCAGCTGCTCGCGCTTCGGCAGCCGGGCGAAATCGCCCCGCTCCATCGCCGCCTCCAGCTCCCGCAGGTGCCGGATCCGCTGCTGGATCGTCCGGAAGTTCGTCAGCGTGCCGCCGAGCCAGCGGTTATTGACGTACGGCAGGCCGGCCCGCTTCGCTTCCATCTCCACCGTCTCGCGCGCCTGCTTCTTCGTCCCGATGATGAGAACCTCGCCGCCCGAGGCGACCACGTCCCGGACGAACCCGATCGCGGCTTCGAGCCGCGTCACCGTCTGTTGCAGGTCGATGATGTGGATGCCGTTCCGCTCGGTGAAGATGAACTGCCGCATCTTCGGGTTCCAGCGGCGCGTCTGGTGCCCGAAGTGGACGCCCGCTTCGAGCAGCTGCTTCATGCTGACAGGGGTAACCAGGGGATGCCTCCATCCTGCGGCGCCATAGATTTGACCGGCCAGCCGGCCACAGCGCCGCCGTTCGACACAACGCATCCCAGAATAGCAGGCAGGCCCTTCCGCGGAAGCACCCCCGCGCCGGACCGGGCGCTCCCTACTTGACAGGCCCCGGCGCGGAGCGCATGCTGCGCGGCAGGAAAGGAGGTGATGCGCATGGATCATCACAGTCGTAGCGACGACCGTACCTTTGCGCTGGAGGTGACCTCCTCCTAGACCCCCGGTCTGAGGGTCACCAATCCTCCTGAGACTTCGGTCTTAGCTACGCCAGGGCCCCGGCAGCGCCGGGGCCCTTTTCACGCCTAACCGCCCGAGCGAACCGCCATGCCCGACCTCCCCGCTCTCGACCTCGCCCGGTTCCAGTCCCTCCTCCACACCCGCGCCGTCGGCCGCTCCCTCGTCTACCGCCCCGTCGTCGGCTCCACCATGGACCTCGCCCGCCGCGAAGCCGCCGAAGGTGCCATCCACGGCACCGCCGTCTTCGCCGAAGAGCAAACCGCCGGCCGCGGCCGCCGCGGGCGCTCCTTCTTCAGCCCTGCCGGCGCCAACGTCTACGTCACCTTCGTCCTCCGCTGCAGCCTCGATATCCACCGCACCCTCCCGGTCCGCGTGCCGGTCGCCGTGGCTGCCGCCATCCGCTCCGTCGTTCCGTCCGCGGCCATCAAGTGGCCCAACGATGTCTGGGTCGGCGACCTCAAGGCGTGCGGCATGCTCATCGACGCCGAACTCGGCGAGGGCGGTCCGGTCGCCTTCCCCGGCATCGGCATCAACGTCAATTTCGACCCGGCCTCGGCCCAGCCCGAACTCCGCGGCATCGCCACCTCGCTCGCCGCCGCGGCCGGCCGCCCCATCGACCGCGAAGCGCTCTTCGCCCGCCTCTGTAACGAACTCGAGCTCGCCCTCGATGCCCCGCTCGCCGACGTCATGGCCCGCTACCGCGAGTGGAACATGATTCTCGGGCGCGAGGTGACCGTGAGCCCCGTCGGCGGCGAACGGTTCAGCGCCCGCGCCGTCGACCTCGATGAAGCCGGTGGGCTCGTCGTCGAACGCCCCGGCGGCGCCCGCGAAACCGTCACTGCCGCCGATGTGACCGTCCGCCCGGCCGCGACATGATCCGTTCGCGTCCTTGGGATATCGTGAGCCCGTGACCTTCGAAGACATGGTCCAGCTCGCCGCGCAGCGCAAGCGCGACATGCCCGAGGGCTCCGGCACCGCCGCTCTCCTCGCTGCCGGCCCCCACGCCATCGGTAAGAAGCTCGTCGAAGAGGCCGCCGAGGCGTGGATGGCCGCCCGCTACGAATCGCGCGAAGCCCTCGCCGAAGAGCTCTCCCAGGTGCTCTACTACGTCGCCTGCATGATGGCCTCCGCCGACCTCACGCTCGATGAGGTGTACCGCACGCTGTGATCAAGGTTGCCCTCCCCAACAAAGGCGTCCTCTTCCAGCCGACCCTCGACCTCCTCGCGTCCTGCGGCTATCGGGTCGGTAAGAGCGGCAGCCAGCTCTCCTCGCTCGACCCCGAAAACGACGTCGAGTTCTACTTCCTTCGCCCCGGCGATATCCCCGTCTACGTCGCCAACGGCATCCTCGATGCCGGCATCACCGGCAAAGACTTCGCCGCCGAGCGCGGCCACCACCCTGAACTCCTGCTCGACCTCAACTTCGGCGACTCCCGCCTCTGCGCCGCGGTCCCGGCCGCCTCGCCGATCCGCTCGCTCGATGAGGTCGCCGCCCTCCGAATCGCCACCTCCTTCCCGAACATCGTCCGCCAGTACTTCGCCGGCCGCGACCTCCGCCTCATCGAGCTCGAGGGTGCCGTCGAAATTTCCGTGGCGCTCGGCATCGCCGAGGCCGTCGTGGATGTCGTCGACACCGGCAATACCCTCCGCCAGGCCGGCCTCCGCATCGTCGGGCAGCCCCTCTTCGTCTCCAACGCTGCGCTCTATGCCCACCCCGAGCGCGCCGACCAGCCGCCCGTCCGCGTGCTCCGCAGCCGTATCGAAGGCCGGCTCGTCGCGCTCGATTACATGATGGTCGAATACGACTGCCCCGGCACCATCCTCCAGCGCGCCTGCGAAATCACCCCCGGTCTCGAATCGCCCACCATCACCCAGCTCCAGCGCGAAGGCTGGTACTCCGTCAAAGCCATGGTCCGCCGCAAAGAAGCCCACCGCATCATGGACGAACTCTCCAGCATCGGCTGCCGCGGCATCCTCCTCACCAACATCGAAAGCGCCCGCATCTAGCCGGCCGCGGGCCAACCCTCGCGCCGGTTCGCTACCATGGGGCCATGCCCCCCATCACCCTCCACATGGTGATTGCGCGGCAGGTCGCGCTCGACCTCGGCCACGCCGACGTGCCGCCGGATTCCGGCCCCTACCTCCTCGGCGCGACCTCCCCCGATATCCGCGTCCTCACCCGCCAGGACCGCTACAGCACGCACTTCTTCGACCTGAACGAACATAATCACCAGGACTCGGTGGCCGCGTTCCTCGCGGCCTACGGCCACCTCGCCGCCCCGGAGCGCCTGAATGCCGCGACCCGCGCCTGGGCCGCCGGCTACATCTCCCACCTCGTCCTCGATGAACAGTACATCACGGGCGTCTACCGCCCCTACTTCCTCCGCCACGACCACCTCGGCGGCGCCATCCGCGCGAACGTGATGGATCGCCTCCTCCAGTTCGACCTCGACCGCCGCTATGGCTCCGACCCGGAGCTGAAAGCAGCCATCTGCGGCGCCCTCAGCTGCACCGTCGCCGATATCGAGTGCGGCTTCATCGATACCGACACGCTCGAGCGCTGGCGCCAGGTCTCGCGCGACGTCGCCGCCCGCAACCTCGATTGGGACCGGGCGCGCGCCATGATCGCCAACCACCTCCGCTTCGCCGGGCTCGAAGAGGGCGAAACCCTCGACGGCTTCCTCGATTCGCTCCCCGAACTGCTCGATGAGACAATCGCCCACATCACCGACGCCGAAGTCGATGCCTTCGTGCAGCGCGGCACCGAAACCGCCCGCGCCGCCGTCGAGAGGTACCTGGGATGCGCATAATCCGCAACGCTGAAGAAGGCCGGCGAACGCTCCTCGCCCGCCGGCCCCTCGACATCGAAGAGCTCCCGATGGAGGTCCGCGAAACGACCTTCCGCACCTTCGGGCAGGAGCTCGCCCCGGAAGAAGTCGTCCGCCGCATCATCCGCGACGTCCGCGAGGATGGCGACAACGCCGTCCGCTACTACAACTCCGCCATCGACGGCGCCCACACGCCCGACCTCCGCGTCACCCCCGATGAGGTCCGCGCCGCCTACGAAGCCCTCCCTGCCGACCTCATCGAGGCCCTCCGCTTCGCTGCCGAGCGGGTCCGCCGCTACCACGAGACCCAGCTCCGCGGCGCCACCATCGACTTTCAGCAGCACGGCCTCGGCCAGCTCACCCGCCCCATCCAGCGCGCCGGCATCTACGTCCCCGGCACCCGCGCGCCTCTCCCCAGCACCGTCCTGATGTGCGCCATCCCGGCCCGCGTCGCCGGCGTCGATGAGGTCTACCTGACGAGCCCCGTCCTGCCCGACGGCTCCGTGCCCCCCGTGAAGCTCGTCGCCGCCGACATCGCCGGCGTCGATGCCGTGTTCAAAGCCGGGGGCGCGCAGGGCATCGCCGCCTTCGCCTACGGCACCGAAACCATCCCCCGCGTCGACAAGATCGCCGGCCCTGGCGGCCTCTTCGTCACCATCGCCAAGCGGCAGGTCTTCGGCGACGTCGGGATCGACAGCATCTACGGGCCGACCGAGACGATGATCATCGCCGACGAGAGCGCGAACCCGGAGCTCGTCGCCGCCGACCTCATCGCCCAGGCCGAGCACGACCCGCTCGCCAGCCCGATCCTCCTCACCCCCTCCCACTACCTCGCCGACGAAGTCGCGGCCGCCATCGAGCGCCAGCTCCGCACGATCGAGCGCGCGAAAATCGCCCGCGCCGCCCTCGACAACCGCGGCGGCTGCATCCTCGTCAACGACATCGACCACGCCATCGACCTCGCGAACGAGTACGCCCCGGAGCACCTCTGCCTCTGCGTCGAAAATCCGACCGCCTACGTGATGAAGGTCCGCAACTGCGGCGGTCTCTTCCTCGGCGAAGCCTCCCCCGAGGCGGTCGGCGACTACACCGCCGGCCCGAGCCACACGATGCCCACCGGCGGCGCGGCCCGCTGGAGCGGCCCGCTCGGCGTCCACGACTTCCTCAAGAAGATGGCCATCGTCAACCTCCCCGACGACGAGTCTGAAGAGCTCAACCGGATGGCCGCCGTCATCGCCCGGGCCGAGGGCCTCACCGGCCACGCACACGCCGTCGAACGCCGCCTGCAGGGCCGCTGACGTGTCCCTCCGCGCCATCCTCCGTCCCGACCTCGACGACCTCGAGGAGTACGTCCCCGTCAAGCCGCTCGATGTCCTCGCGGCCGAGATCGGCGTCCCCGTCGACCGCCTCGTCAAGCTCGACGCCAACGAAAACCTCTACGGCCCCCGCCCGGCTGTCCGCGAAGCCGCTGCCCGCGCCGACTTTCACATCTACCCCGACCCGGGTCAGACCAGACTCCGCAACGCCATCGCCCGCTACGCCGGCGTCGACCCGGCGCAGGTCGTCGCCGGCTCCGGTGCCGACGACCTCATCGATGTCATCATCCGGCTCGTCGCGCCGCCCGCGGTCGTGGTCCCGACGCCGGCCTTCGGCATGTACCGGTTCCTCGCGAAGATCATGCGCGCGCGCCCGGTCGAGGTGCCCCGCCGGCCGAACTTCGACCTCGACGTCGTCGCCATCCGCCACGCCGTCGCGCAGCACGAGGCCCGGATCGTTTTCCTCACCCACCCGAACAACCCGACCGGCAACCCGCTCAACCGGGCCGAACTCGAAGCCCTGCTCGACCTCCCCGCGCTCATCGTCGTCGACGAAGCCTACATCGAGTTCGGCGGCGAAACGGTCGTCCCCCTCATCGACCGGCACGAGAACCTCGTCGTTCTCCGCACCTTCAGCAAATGGGCCGGCCTCGCCGGGCTCCGCGTCGGCTACAGCATCTCCAGCGCCGAGCTGGCGGAGCGCATGATGGCGCTGAAGCAGCCCTACAACGTCAACGTCGCCGCCGAGGCCGCCGCCATCGCCGCTATCGAGCACCGCGCCGAGGTCGCCGAGGATATCGCCGCCCTCGTCGCCGAGCGCGACCGGATGACCCGGCTCGTCGCTGCCCTCGGCTGGCTCGAACCGTACCCTTCGGTCGCCAACTTCGTGCTCTTCGCCGTCCGCGGCCGCCCTGCCAGCGAAGTCGCCGACGCCCTCCGCCGCCGCGGCATCCTCGTCCGGCATTACGACCGGCCCGACCTCCAGAACTGCATCCGCATCAGCGCCGGCCGCCCGGCCGACACCGATACCCTCGTCGCCGCCCTCCAGGAGCTCGAAGCATGACGCAGCCGCCCGCACCCCGCATCGCCACGGTCCAACGCCGCACCGCCGAGACGAGCATCGACATCACGTTCAATCTCGATGGCTCGGGGCGGTTCTCCTGCGCCACCGGCGTCGGGTTCCTCGACCATATGCTCTCGCACATCGCCAAGCACGGCGTCTTCGACCTCAACGTCCGCTGCGAAGGCGACCTCTGGATCGACCAGCACCACACCGTCGAAGACATCGGCATCGCCCTCGGCGAGGCGCTCGCGAAGGCGCTCGGCGACAAGGCTGGCCTGGTCCGCGCCGGTTCCGCCTACATGCCCCTCGATGAGGCGCTCGCCCACGCCGTGGTCGACCTCAGCGGCCGTCCCTACGCCGTCCTCGACCTCAAGCTGCTCGGCCGCGAACTCGGCGGCATGCCGCCCGACCTCTTCAACCACTTCCTCGAGTCCTTCGCCTTCGCCGCGAAGATCAATCTCCACCTCCGCGTCCTCTACGGCGTCAACGACCACCACAAGTGCGAGGCCGCCTTCAAGGCGATGGCCCGCGCGCTCGACGCCGCGACCCGCCGCGACCCGCGCCGCGGCGGCGACATCCCCAGCACGAAGGGCACGCTCTAGGCCGCCCGCGGCCTTGACACTGCCCCGCGACCCCGTAACCTTCCCTCCGCCCCGTGGAAGAAGCACTCGCACGCTACCTCGCCCCCCGGCTCGAAGCGGCCGACGTCCGGGTCACCAACCTCCTCCGCATCCCCGGCGGCGCATCGCGCGAAACGTGGATGTTCGATGCCGAGTGGACGGACCCCGTCGGCGGGCGCCAGACCGCCCCCTTCGTCCTCCGGAAAGACCCGCCCGCCTCGCTCCTCGAAACCGACCGCGAAGCGGAGTACGCCTTCTATTCCGCCTTTTGGGGCACCGATGTCCCCGTGCCCCGCATGCGCTGGCTCGAAAACGACCCTTCTGTCCTCGGCGGCCCCTTCTTCATCATGGACCGCATCCTCGGCTGCGAAAGCGCGACCGCCCGGATCATCGCGCCGCCCTACACCGCCGTGCAGCCGAAAATCGCCGAGAACATGTACCGCATCCTCGCCGCCATCGCGACCTTCGACTGGCGCGGCACCGGCATCGAGCGCGTCGCCCACGTCCCGACGCCCGAAACCGCGTGGCAGCACGAACTCGACCACTGGGAGCGCATCCTCGACACCGAGGCGATGGAGCCCCAGCCCATCATGAAGGCCGCCATCCGCTGGCTCCGCGCGAACCCGCCGCCGCCCGCCCAGCGCATCAGCGTCGTCCACGGCGACTACCGCGTCGGCAACTTCCTCTACCGCGAAGACGGCGGCATCTACGGCATCGTCGACTGGGAGATGGCCCACCTCGGCGACCCGCTCGAAGACCTCGCGTGGTCGTTCAACCAGTCCTGGCACTGGGCCAAAGACGGCCGCCCCGGCGGCATCGTCGACCGTGAGACGGCCATCGCCCACTGGGAGCGGTACTCGGGCCTCCGCGCCGACCCCGCCGCCCTCTACTGGTGGGAGGTCTTCAGCCACGTAAAGTGCCAGGGCATCTGGGTCACCGGCGCCCGCTCCTTCGCCGAGGGCCGCACCAACGAGCTCATCCTCCCGCTCGTCGCCTACTCGCTCATCAACGCCCAGGACCAGTACCTCCTGCGCACCATGGGGAGGCTGCCGTGAACCCCTCGCCGCCCCGCGTCCTCCAGGGCGTCGCCGCCAACCTCCTCTCCGAGGTCCTGCCTCGCATTCCCACGCCGTTCGGGCAGCAGCTCGTCGGCATCGCTGCCATGCTCGACATGATGGTCGCCGAGGAGTTCGACCGCGCCGCCGACCGCCTCGTAACCGAAAACCGCATCGTCCGCGAGCTCCTCGCCGCCGGCCGCGACCTCCTCGGCGGGTCGGTTCCCCCGTCGGTGCCCCAGGCACTCGCCGCCCCGGCAGCCGCCTCGCTGCGCGTCTCCGACCTCCAGCGCGAAAACGACCTCCTCCGCGCCGCCCTCATCGACCTCCACGCGGCCGTCGAGCAGACGCCCGGCGCCGCAGCCCGCGACCTCGATGAACGGATCTGGGCGGAGCTCGTCGAATCCACCCGCCGCCGCCACCTCTCCGCAAGGCCGTAGGCCCGATGCGCGACGACGTCCGGCGCCTCCTCGCCAGCTACGAACCGGCCCGCCAGCAGCCCGACCCGCCCCTTCCGCCCGCCGGCGTCCTCCTGCTCCTCCACGACCGGCCCGGCGGTCCCCACGTCATCTTCCAGAAGCGCACCGACCGCGTCCGCGACCACAAAGGCCAAATCAGCTTCCCCGGCGGCGTCATGGACCCCGGCGACCCCGACGTCCGCTACACCGCCCTCCGCGAGACCCACGAGGAGATCGGCGTCCGCCCCGACGACGTCGACGTCCTCGGCGAACTCGACCAGATGGTCACCGTCTCCAACTTCCTCGTCACCCCGTTCGTCGGCTGGCTCGACCGCTACCCCTACGAATGGCGCTTCAGCAGCGAAGAGGTCGCCTACCTGCTCGAAGTGCCGCTCAGCCACCTCCGCGACCCCCGCAACCTCGTGCCCGACCGCCGCATCATCAACGGCCGCGAATACGTCTTCCAGGCCTACCGCTTCGGCGACGACCTCATCTGGGGCGCGACCGCGCGGATGCTCGGGAACTTCCTCGACCTCCTGCGCGCCCTCGAGTAGGCCGCGACACCGGCCGCCCGCCGCACTACCATCGACCCGTGACGACCGATTCCCACACTGCACCCCGCACCCTCGCCGGTCTCCTCGCCGAGCTGCCCGGCGCCCGCCTCCTGCGCGGCGACCCCGGCGCGGCCATCTCTGCCGTCCACCACGACTCGCGCCTCGCCGGCCCCGGCAGCCTGTTCGTCGCCATCAAAGGCTTTACCGTCGATGGGCACCGCTTCCTCCCGGACGTCGCCGCGGCCGGGGCGGCAGCCGCGCTCGTCGAAGCCGGCCATGAGCTGCCGCCGCTCCCGCCCGGCCTCGCCCTCGTCGAAGTCCCCGCCACCCGCCCGGCGCTCTCCGCTGCCGCCGCGTGGTTCTACGGCCACCCCGGCCGGGAACTCGTCGTCATCGGCATCACCGGGACCGATGGCAAGACCACCACCTCCCACCTCCTCACGAGCGCCCTCGAAGCCGCGGGCGCCCGCGTCGGCCGCCTCGGCACGGTCGATACCTACCTCCCCGGCGAAACCGGCCACGTCACCGCCCGCATGACGACCCCCGAGGCGCCCGAAGTCCAGCGCCTCCTCCGCCGCATGGCTGACGCCCGCTGCGACTACGCCATCGTCGAATCCACCAGCCACGGACTCGCCCTCCACCGCCTCGACCACGTCGAATACGACGTCGCCATCTTCACGAACATCACCAGCGACCACCTCGACTTCCACCAGACCTTCGAGGCCTACCGCGACGCCAAGGCCCGGCTCTTCGCCGCCCTCGAGGTCGCCGCCGACAAAGGCGTCGGCAAACACGCCGTCGTGAACGCCGACGACCCGAGCGCCGAGTACATGCTCAGCCATGCGCCCCGCGCCGAGGCCATCCGCTTCGGCCTCGAGGCCCGCAACGCCGACATCGTCGCCCGCAACATCATCCTCCGGCCGGATGGCACCAGCTTCCGCATCGTCACCCCCGGCGGCATGGCCGAGTGCTCCATCCGCCTCCCCGCGCTCTTCAACGTGATGAACGTCCTCGCTGCGGCCTCCGGCGCCCTCGCCGTCGGCGCCGACCTCCAGGCCGTCGCCCGCGGCCTCGGCGAATGTCCCGGCGTCCCCGGCCGGATGGAGCGCATCGACGCCGGCCAGCCCTTCGACGTCATCGTCGACTACGCCCACACCGGCGATGCCGTCCGCAAAGTCCTCGAAGTCCTCCGAGATGTCTGCCAGGGCCGGCTCATCATCGTCGTCGGCGCCGCCGGCGAGCGCGACCCCGGCCGCCGGTTCGGCGTCGGCCGGGCTGCTGCCGAGGGTGCGGATTTCGCCATCTTCACGAACGAAGACCCCCGCTCCGAAGACCCGGCTGCCATCGTCCGCGAAATCGGCCGCCACGCCGAGAGCGCCGGCCGCCAGCGCGGCGCCGACTTCCTCGAAATCGAAGACCGCCGCGAAGCCATCGCCGCCGCCCTCGCCATGGCCCGCTACGGCGACATCGTCGTCATCGCCGGCAAAGGCCACGAGAAGTCCATCGTCTACGGCGACCAGGTCATCCCCTGGGATGACCGCGAGGTTGCCCGCGAAGAGCTCGCAAAGCTCGGCTACCGGCGCTAGACCGGCCCTTTCCCGCCAGCCGGCTGCCAAATTGGTCGCAATTCCCGGCCTCCGTATACTGGCCACGAGCCGGCTATCAACCCCAGCAGCCGTCCACCCGGAGTACCACCGTGCCCAAGCGCAAACGACGCGAGCTGCAACACCTGCGGCAGGAGCCATCGCGACGCCGCACCTACCAGCTCAGCCACGCCTCACCGTCCGAGATCTACAAGCCCGGCTTCCCGATGAACGTCCTCGGCGATGTCCGCTGGTTCGCTGTCATCGGTGTCGTCGTGGCCGTTGCGATGGTCGTCACCGCCGTTCTTACGACGGGCGGTCTCGACCAGGGCAATCCCGACGCGCTTCCCACCGTGACGCCGGCCGCGACGTCCACCGCTGACGCCTCGCCCACCGGCAGCCCGACGCCCGCGCCGAAGCAGTTCGAAAAAGCCGAGCAGGTCATCGACGCGACGAAGAACACCTACACCGCCACCTTCAAGACCAGCAAGGGCGACTTCACCGTCCGCCTCTTCGCCGACGTCGCCCCCAACACGGTCAACAGCTTCGTCTTCCTCGCGAAGCAGGGCTACTTCGACAACACCACCTTCCACCGCGTCGTCTCGAACTTCGTCATCCAGGGCGGCGATCCCACCGCGACCGGCACCGGCGGCCCCGGCTACCAGACCCAGGACGAACCGAATGAGCTCCGCAACAAGAAGGGCACCATCGCGATGGCCAAGGTCTCCGGCCAGACCCAGTTCGGGAGCCAGTTCTTCATCAACCTGAAGGACAACCCGTCGCTCGACTACGACAACCCGAGCGCGAACAAGTTCTACCCGTTCGGCGAGGTCATCTCCGGCATGGACGTCGTCGAGGCGATCGGCAAGGTCCAGGTCGGCCAGGGCGACCGGCCCATCGAGCCCGTCACCATCCAGACCATCCAGATCACCGAGACCCCGAAGTAGCGCTCTCCCCCAGCCGCGCATCCCGCGAGGCCGCGATGGCGAGCGCCGTCGCGGCCTCCGTCCGTCCATCCCGGTCGCCGACGAACACGCTGAGCACGACGTTTCCCCGCGCCTCGTGCAGGGCGTAGAGCGTCACCCGCGCGTCGCCTTCCGCCGCCTCGAGCCGGAACAGCCGCCCGGCCGGGCTCGGCAGCTCCTCCGCCCGCGAACCATCGAGCGGCGCCCACAGGAGCCCCGAATCGCGGATGGCCGCGGGCTCGGCCGTGATCCCTGCCACCCACGCTTCGGCCTGCGCCGCCGATTCGAACGAAAGTGCCTGGCAAACCACGTTCACCGGCGCCTCGAACGGCGGCCGCGGCAGGCTCTGCTTCCAGAAGACGAACCGCCCGCCCTCCATCCCCGCCGCCCGGTACTCCGCCTTCCGCGCCTCCGGCTCGCGCGAGAGCCCGCCGAGGTCCGCGGCGGTGAAGTCCCCCCGCGTCTGCTCCATGAAGTCGAACGGCAGGTCGGCTGCCTCGCACAGGTAGCGGTCGAGCGGCGTGCCGTCGAACCGCGCCGAGGCCTGGCAGCCGGCCAGCACCGCCGCCGCCAGCAGGGGCGCCGCGAGGCTAGTCCGAATCCCCATCGTCCGGCACGGCGGGCTCCGGCCCGATGAGGCCGTGCTTCGACTGGTACCGCTCCACCAGCACGATGAGCAGGAAGAACGGTGCGAACGCCAGCGCCGACCCGAGCGCCCACCACCAGAGCGGCACGACGAGGAACAGGATGGCGCAGGCGGCGGTGAACGCCATCCCGATGATGGCGAAAATCCTCCCCGCCAGCACCCACGGGGTGACCGGTGTATGCATGGCTCCAGTTTCGCGTGAGCGCGCGGCCGGGTCCAACCGCGCCTGCGGCTTCCCGGGCCGTCCCGTATACTCGCCGCCAACTCCCCCCAACGGAGGCTCTCATGGGACGTCCCGTGCTCCGCACGGAGCTCTGTGACCTGCTGGGCATCGAATACCCGGTCATCCTCGCCGGCATGGGTCCCGTCGCCGGCGGTCTCACCGGTCCTGTTGCGACCGCTCCCCTCGTCGCCGCGGTCTCGAACGCGGGCGGCCTCGGCGTCATCGGCGGCGCCGGCTTCAGCGCCGAGCGCCTGCGCGAAGAGATCCGCAAGGTCCGCTCTCTGACCGATAAGCCCTTTGGTGTCGATCTCCTGCTTCCGTCCAACTACATGGGCGGCGCCGCCGGTGGTGAAATGCCACGCGACCCCCGCGAGCTCATCCCGGCAGCAGCCCGCGAAGGCCTGAAAAGAATCGTCGAAGAACTCGGTGTCCCCTGGCAGGAGATGCCCCGCGAGCCTGCCGCTGAGCCCCGCCGCCCGCGCACCGGCGGCATGTCCGACGAGCAGATGGAAGTCGTCATCGAAGAGAAGGTGCCCGTCTTCGCCAGCGGCCTCGGCAGTCCCGCGCCCTGGCTCGACCGCCTCAAGGCGAACGGCACGAAAGTCCTCGCCCTCGTCGGAAACGTGAAGAACGCGAAGCGCGTCGCCGCCGCCGGCGTCGACATCGTCGTGGCGCAGGGCACCGAAGCCGGCGGCCACACCGGCCGCGTCGCCACCATGGCGCTCGTCCCCCAGGTCGTCGACGCCGTCGCCCCGACGCCGGTCGTCGCCGCCGGCGGCATCGCCGATGGCCGCGGCATCGTCGCCGCCCTTGCGCTCGGCGCCATCGGCGTCTGGTGCGGCACCGCCTTCCTCGTCTCCGAAGAAGCGAATCAGCCCGCTCTCCAGAAGCAGCGCATCCTCGCCGCCACCGACGAGGACACCCGCGTCACCCGCCTCTACTCCGGCAAGACGATGCGCAACATCACCAACCCGCTCATCGAGGCCTGGGAGGCCGCCGGCATCCAGGCCCTGCCGATGGGCCTCCAGGGCCTGCTCATCCAGGACCTCGTCTACTCCTGCCGCCAGGCCGGCCGCGAAGACCTCCTCATGAACGCCGCCGGTCAAATCTCCGGCATGCTCAACCGCATCCGCCCCGCCGCCGACATCCTCCACGACATGGTGGCCCAGGCCGCCCAGATCCTCGCGCGCGACCTCCCCGCCCGCGTCACCGCCGTCCCGGAGTCCTGACCGATGCCCGACCGCGCCCTCGACGGTATCCGCGTCGTCGAATTCGCCGATGAAACCGCGGCCTACTGCGGCCGCCTCCTCGCCGACCTCGGCGCCGAGGTCATCAAGGTCGAGCCGCCCGGCGGCGGCCGCCTCCGCCATGCCCGCCCCTTCGTGAAAGGCCACGAGGGCGACCCGAACGCCTCCCTCGCCTTCTGGGTCCACAACACTTCGAAGAAGTCCGTCGTGCTCGACCTCGAGACGGATGAAGGGCGCGCGCTCGCCCGGCGGCTCGCCCTCACCGCCGACATCGTCCTCGAGGACAACCCCGTCGGCTTCCTGGCCGAACGCGGCCTCGGCTACGAGACCCTCCGCGCGGAAAAGCCCACGATCGTCTATACCTCCGTCACCGGCTTCGGCCAGGACGGCCCCCACGCCGGCTGGGCGTACAGCGACATCGTCGGCCAGGCGATGGGCGGCATCATGACCCTCGCCGGCGAACCGGCCGACCCGCCGAACATGATCTACGGCCGCCAGGCCGACATCTCCGCGAGCATCCAGGCCGCCCAGGGCACGCTCATGGCCCTCCTCCATGCCGAGGCGACCGGCGAAGGCCAGCTCGTCGACGTCTCCGCCCAGGAAGCCCTCTCCATGGCCCAGGAAACCGCCATGCAGACGTGGGACTTCCAAAAGCGCAACCGCGTCCGCACCGGCGAGCTCGGCATGCTCCCCATCCCGCTCCCGGCGACGGGCGTCGCGAAGTGCACCGACGGCTACGTCTCGCTCTACATCCTCGCCCCCGCCGGCAAAGACCTCCCCGCCCTCGTCGACTGGATGCGCGAAAAAGGCCTCCAGGGCCCGCTCGACGACGAGCCCTACCGCACGATCGTCAACCAGCTCAACATGGCCTGGCTCACCCAGCTCATGTCCAACCCCGCGGCGGCGGCCGACGTCCTGCCCCACATCCCGGTCATCACGAAGACGATTCTCGACTTCTTCGCGACGATGAGCGCCCGCGAAGCCTACGAAGAAGGCCAGCAGCGCCAGCTCCTCATCGGGATCGTCTCGACCCCGAAAGACATCGCTGAGAACACCCAGCTCCGCGCCCGGGACTGGTTCGTCCGCATCGAATCCCCGCTCGGCGGCACCGTCGAATTCCCCGGCCCGCCCTACCGTCTCTCCGAAACCCCCGCCGTCATCGCCCGGCCGCCGCGGCTCGGCGAACACACCGACGCCATCCTCGCGCAGCTGCGCTAAGGAGCTCCCGATGCCGAAAAAACCCCTCGAAGGCCTCCGCGTCGCCGATTTCTCGTGGTACGGCGCCGGCCCCATCGCCGGCAACACCCTCTCCCAGTTCGGCGCCGAAGTCGTCCGCGTCGAGTCCGAAACCCGGCCCGACGGCCTCCGCCGGGTCCACCCGTTTGCCATGAACCCGGACGGCACCTTCAAGTCCGGTTACAACGTCTCGGGCTACTTCAACAACTTCAACACCGGCAAGCTCTCGCTCCAGCTCAACCTCAACGTCCCGAAAGGGCAGGAAGTCGCCTACCGGCTCATCGAGAAGTGCGACATCTTCCTGACCAACTTCACCCCGCGCGTCATCGACAAGTGGAACCTCCGCTATGAGCAGATCAGCGCGCGCAACCCCCGCATCATCGCCGCCTACGCGCCGATGCAGGGTCTCACCGGCCCCCACCGCGACTTCCTCGGCTTCGGCGCCGTCCTCACGCCCGTCACCGGCATCAGCCACATGAGCGGCTTCCCCAACCGCCCGCCGATTGGCGTCGGCACCAACTACCCCGACTACGTCATCAACCCCGGCCACACGGTCACCGCCATTCTCGCCGCCCTGCGCTACCGCAACCGCACCGGCAAGGGCCAGCTCATCGAACTCCCGCAGCTCGAATCGGTCGTCAACACCCTCGGCACCGCTGTGCTCGAATATCTCGTCAACGGCGAGAACCCCTCCCGCATGGGGAACCGCAGCCTCAACTACAGCCCCCACGGCGCCTTCCGCTGCGCCGATGACCCCGAATCCGTCGGCTCCGTCGACCGCTGGGTCGTCATCGCCTGCCGCGACGACCGCGAATGGGCGGCCGCTGCCGCAGCCCTCGGTCACCCCGAAGCCGCGACCGACCCGAAGTTCGCCACCTTCGACGCCCGCAAAGCCAACGAAGACGAACTCGAGGCGCTCATCGGCAGCTGGGTCCGCGACCGCAAAGCCGAAGACGTGGCCGCCGCGCTCCAGGCTGCGGGCGTCCCCGCCGGCGTCGTCCAGAACGCGCAGGACCTGCTCGAGCGCGACCCCCACATGCGCGCCCGCGGTTACTACCAGTACGTCGAGCACCCCGAAGCGGGCCGCGAAGCCCACGATGGCCCCGCCTTCCGCCTTAGCGCCACCCCCGGCTCCGTCCCCGGCCCCGCGCCGCTGCTCGGCGAGCACACCATGGACGTCTGCGAGCGCATCATCGGCCTCTCCATGGACGAGGTCGCCGACCTCCTCGCCGAGGGCGTCCTCGTCTAGGTTCGTTACCGCCGGTTGACATCGGAAAGGGCGCCCGTCGCGGCGCCCTTTACCGTCTGTGGTAGCATGCCCGCAGCACTCCACGGAGCGTCCTCGTGACCGGTCTCATCGTCCTCATCGTCGTCATCGTCGCGGTCCTCCTCCTCGTCCTCTGGGTCATCGGGCTGTACAACTCCCTCGCCCGCGCCCGCATCCGCGTCAAGGAGGCCTGGTCCGGCATCGACGTCCAGCTGAAGCGCCGCTCCAGCCTCATCCCCAACCTCGTCGAGACCGTCAAAGGCTACGCCGCCCACGAAAAAGAGACGCTGGAGAACGTCACCCGCGCCCGCGCGATGCTCGACCGTGCGCAGACGCCCGGCCAGGCGGCCCAGGCCGACAACATCCTCACCGGCGCCCTCCGCTCCCTCTTCGCCGTCGCTGAGGCCTACCCCGACCTCAAAGCCAACCAGAACTTCCTCGAACTCCAGCGCGAACTCACCGACACCGAAGACAAGATCGCCTACGCCCGCCAGTTCTATAACTCCAACGTCCGCGTCTACAACGAAAAGATCGCGACCGTCCCCAGCTCCATCATCGCCGGCATGTTCAACTTCGAGCCCGCCGAGTTCTACGAGGCCGAAGACGCCGCCCGCGAGGACGTCCGCGTCTCGTTCGTGAGCAACTGACGCAGCGCGTCCGCTTTCGCGGCTCGAACCTCCGCGCATGACCTCCGCCCCCGTCCCGGGCTCCGTCCTCATCTACGACCGCATCGCGGCCAACCGCCGCACGACGTGGATCCTGATGGTGGCTTTCGTCGCCATCACCACCGCGCTCGCCGGGCTCATCATCTACGCGCTCGGCCTGCCGTTCGGCGCGCTCGGCATCGCCGGCATCGCCATCATCATCTACGCGGTCTTCAGCTATTTCGCCGCCTCCAGCGTCGTCCTCTCGATATCCGGCGCCCACGAGGTGACCAAAGAGCAGGAGTGGGAGTACGTCCGCCGGGTCGAAAACCTGGCCATCGGGGCCGGCCTGCCGATGCCCCGCACCTGGGTGCTCGAGGACAGCGCACCGAACGCCTTCGCGACCGGCCGCGACCCGCAGCACGCCCACATCGTCGTCACCCGCGGCCTCCTCCAGAAGCTCGAACCCATCGAGCTCGAAGCCGTCCTCGCCCACGAAATGTCCCACATCGGCAACTACGACATCCGGGTGATGACCATCGCCACCGTCCTCGTCGGCGTCGTCGTCCTGCTCAGCGACTTCTTCCTGCGCTGGACCTACTGGGGCGCCGGGGCCCGCCGCGGCAGCCGAAACAAAGGCGGCGGTGGGGCGGTGATCCTCGTCGTCCTCGCCATCATCGCGGCCATCCTCGCGCCGATCGTCGCCCAGGCGCTGAAATTCGCCATCAGCCGCCAGCGCGAATACCTCGCCGATGCCTCCGGCGCGCTCCTCTGCCGCCACCCGGAGGCGCTCGCCCGCGCCCTCGAGAAGATAGCGGCCGACCCCGAACCGCTCGAAGCCGCGAACAAGGCGACCGCCCACCTCTACATCTACAACCCGCTCCGCGAGCACCAGAGCTTCCTCAACAACCTCTTCAACACCCACCCGCCCATCGAAGAGCGCATCCGCCTCCTGCGGAGCATGTAGCCGTCGAAACCGGTCCGCTCTGCCCAGCGCGGCTGCACCCAATGGCCCGCGACGCGCCTCCCGGCCTGCTCGATACTCACTTTGGAGCCTCGGCCGAACCCCGGCCGAACGCCCGGGAAGGAGGGATGAGCGATGAAGCGCAACACCCACCGCCTCCACGCCCTCTACGGAGTCTGGGTCGTGCAGAGATAGTCCCGGCCCCAGCCCATCGAAGGAGGTGACCCGGTGAAACATCGCATCCACGCCTGGCTTCGGAGGTGGCACCGTCCGATGTGAGGCCCGCTGCGGCGGGCCGGGCGCAGGCTCCCTTCCCCGGCCGGTTCGAACCCGGCGCTGACGCGCTCGTAGCCTCCGGTCGAGGCGCGCCCGAGCGGGGCCGGGTCGACAGGGAGCAGCACGATCGAAGCGAGGGCCCCGCTTCTGAGGGGCCCTCTTCGCGCCCGCAGAACCAACCGCCTGCCGGGGCGTACAATCCTCCACGGCGGCCCGGCCGCCCCACTCACCGCCCCGGAGGACAGCTCCCCCACATGGGACTCCGCACCCCCCAGCAGTACATCGACTCCCTCAAAGACGGCCGCACCGTCTACTACCGCGGCGAACGCGTCGCCGACGTCACGACCCACCCGGTCATCAAGAAGGCCGTTCACCATGCCTGCCTCGACTTCGAGATGGCCGAAAATCCCGAGTACCGCGACCTGGCCGTCGTCACCGGCGAAGACGGCCAGCCCTACTCCCGCTACTACAAAATCCCGGCCTCCACCGACGACCTCCTCCAGCGCTCCCGCCTCATCGAGACTGCGACCGCCCTCGGCAAGACGCTCGTCGTCCTCGTCAAAGAAATCGGCACCGACGCGCTCTTCGCGCTCCACCGCGTCGCCCGCCAGGTCGACCAGAAGTACGAGACCGAATATTACCGCCGCGTCGAGGCGTTCTACCGCCACTGCCGCGACAACGACCTCGCCGTCTCCGTCGCCCAGACCGACGTGAAGGGCGACCGCGGCCTCGGCCCGCGCGACCAGCCGCATCCCGACTATTACACCCGCATCGTCGAACGCCGGCCGGACGGCATCGTGGTGCGCGGCGCCAAGATCCACACCAGCTGCACGACGAACGTCAACGAGCTCATCGTCCTCCCGACGCGCGCCATGGCCGAGGCCGACGCTGACTATGCCGTCGCGTTCGCCATTCCCGTCGATACCCCCGGCCTCAAGCTCGTCGCCAGCCCCTACGGCGGCAGCCCGAAGAACGAGTTCGACGCCCCGCTCTCGGCCGAGCGGAAGATGATGGAGACCATCACCATCTTCGACGACGTCTTCGTCCCCTGGGAGCGTGTCTTCCTCGCGGGCGAATACGACTTCGCCGGCCCGCTCGCGCTCGGCTTCGTCGAATACCACCGCTTCACCGCGGTCTCCTACAAGCTCCCGCTCGTCGATGCCCTCGTCGGCTCGGCCCTTCTCATGGCCGACCTCAACGGCATCGCCCGGGCCGCCCACGTTCGCGACAAGCTCATCCGCCTCATCAGCTACGCCGAAACCCTCCGCGCCCTCACCGAAATGGCGGCCCTCCGCGGCCGGGGCGACGAGCACGGCATCTTCGCGCCCGACCCGCTCACGACCAACATGGCGAAGTACCATTTCGCCCACGGCTACCACGAGGCGCTCCAGCACGTCCAGGACATCGCCGGCGGCATGCTCGTCACCGGCCCCGGCGCCGAGGACTTCGCCAACCCCGAAACCGGCGACCTGCTCCGCAAGTACCTCGGCGGCCGCGCCGGCGTCGACGGCGAAGTCCGCACCCGCGCCATGAACATGGTCAGCGACCTCACCACCGGCGACTTCGGCGGCTACCACGCTGTCCTCGCCATCCACGCTGAGGGCTCCCTCGAAGCCGAAAAGCTCATGATCAGCCGCGCCTACGACGGCCGCCGCGCCCTCGAGTACGCGAAGAAGCTCGCCGGCATCGCCTGACCGCCGGCCGGCAGTGAAGGAGGTTCCGCGTGTCCAGCAAGTCCGAAGCCCTCGCCGCCCTCGATGACGGCTACCGCCGGTTCCGCGCCGGCATCGCCGACCTCGACGACGCCGCGTACGCCGAGACCTGGCTCGGCACGTGGAACCTCTCCCAGCTCCTCGCCCACATGGCCGGCTGGTACCGCGAGATGACCGGCGCCCTCGAACGCGTTGCGCGCGGCGAACGCCCAACGCCGCCCGGCGTCGACTATTCCGACCCCGAGCCGTGGAACCAGCGCTTCGCGGCCGCCGCGCTCCCCGGCCGCGCCGCGCTCGACGACTGGGACGCGGCCTACTCGGCCTACCGCGCCGCTGCCGAGGCCCTCCCGGAGGACCGCTTCGGCGTCGACCCCGAGTCCGGCCGCCCGCGCATCGGCAACCGGCTCCTGCAGGGTGCCGGCATCGGCCACTTCGAAGAGCACCAGCCCGAGCTCGACGCCTGGCTCGCCGCGCGCCGCCGGTGAGCCCCGAGGACCGGCTCGCCGCGCTCGGCCTCGATCTGCCGCCGCCGTTCGCGCCGCCCGCCAGCTTCGTCCCCGCCGTGCGCACTGGCAGCCTCGTCTTCCTCTCCGGCCACGGCCCGACGGGCAGCGACGGCCAGCCGCTGGTCCGCGGCCGACTGGGCGAGGACCTCACCGTGGAAGATGGCTACCGCGCCGCGCGGCTCACCGCCCTCGCCCTGCTCGGCTCCCTCAAGGGCGAAATCGGCAGTCTCGACCGCGTCGCCCGCGTCGTGAAACTCCTCGGCATGGTCCGCTGCACCCCGGATTTCGGCCAGCAGCCCGCCGTCATCAACGGCGCTTCCGACCTCCTCATCGAGCTCTTCGGCGAACGCGGCCGCCACGCGCGCTCCGCCGTCGGCATGCACGACCTTCCCTTCGGCATCCCCGTCGAAATCGAAATGGTCGTCGAACTGCGCGACTGACATAATCGCACCAGCCACCGGAGGTCGGCGCCGCTGGAACTCCCGCTTTTCCCGCTTCGCACCGTGCTGTTCCCCGGGATGCGCCTCCCCCTGCGCATCTTCGAGGAGCGCTACCGCGTCATGATCCGCGAGCTGCTGGAGAACGGCGGAGAGTTCGGCGTCGTCCTCATCCGCGAAGGCCCGGAGGTCGGCCCCGGCGCCATCCCCTACGACGTCGGCACCGCCGCCCGCCTCGAATCCTGCGAAGAGACCGACGGCGGCCGCTACCTCATCACCGCCCGCGGGACGTGGCGCTTCCGCATCGACCGCCTCCTCCCGCCGCGTCCCTACCCGTACGGCGAAGTCACCCCGCTCGACGACGCCGACGGCCCGACGACCCCGCGCCTCAAGGCCGCGCTCGAAACCGTCCGCGCCACCTTTCCGCTTTACTTCCGCCTCGTCCTCTCGCTCACCGACCAGTGGGCGCGCGGCCTCGACCTCCCCCAGCGCCCGCACCGCCTCGTCGACTTCCTCGGCGAATGGCTGCAGGTCGGCGAGGACGTCAAACAGCGGCTGCTCGAAATCGAACCCGCGGAAGACCGCGTCGCCTATCTCGCCGAGGTCCTCGACGACCTCATCCTCCGCACGAAGGATGCCGTCATCGAGCACCGGCGGAAGAAGTACGGCGCGCTCGGCATCGCCAACTGACGGCCCGCTCGCTCAGGCCAGCTCGAGCATCCGCTCCAGCGCCACCAGCGACCACTTCCGGGTCTCGGGGTCCACCCGCACTTCGTTCACCACCTGCCCCTGCACGAGCGCTTCGAGTGTCCACGCCACATACGCCGGGTGAATCCGGTACATCGTGCTGCAGGGGCACACCACCGGGTCGAGGCAGAATACGGTCTTGTCCGGGTTCTGCTTCGCCAGCCGGTTCACGAGGTTGATTTCCGTCCCGACCGCCCACGTCGTGCCGGCCGACGCCTCCCGGATGACCTTCGCGATCTTCTCCGTCGAACCGTACTGGTCGGCGGCCTGCACCACCTCCCACCGGCACTCCGGGTGCACGATGACGTTGACGCCCGGGTACTCTTTCCGCGCCTTCTCGATCTGCTCGACCGTGAACCGCTGGTGCGTGCTGCAGTGCCCCTGCCAGAGGATGATCTTCGCCTTCCGCAGCTGCTCCGGCGTCGTCCCGCCCATCGGGAGCCGCCAGTTCCAGAGCACCATCTCGTCCAGCGGGATGCCGATCGCGTACCCGGTGTTCCGCCCCAGGTGCTGGTCCGGGAAGAAGAGCACCTTGTCGCCCCGCTCGAACGCCCAGCGCAGCGCCCGGTCCGCGTTGCTCGAGGTGCAGACGAGCCCGCCCCGCTCCCCGGTGAACGCCTTCAGGCTCGCCGCGCTGTTCATGTAGGTCACCGGGATGACCCGTGCGTCGTCGCCGAGCACCTCGTGAATCTCGTCCCACGCCGCGTACACATCGTCCGGGTCCGCCATGTCCGCCATTGAACAGCCGGCGGCCATGTTCGGCAGGATGACCCGCACCTGCTCCGGCGTCAGGATATCCGCCGACTCGGCCATGAAGTGCACCCCGCAGAAGAGCACGTATTCGATGCCCTCCTGCTCCGCCGCATGCCGCGCCAGCTTGAAGCTGTCGCCCGTGAAGTCGGCATACTTGATGACCTCGTCACGCTGGTAGTGGTGCCCGAGAATCACCAGCTTCGAGCCGAGCTTCGCCCGCGCCGCGGCGATCCGGTGGTCGAGCTCTTCCGGCCCCATCTGCAGGTAAGCCCGGGGGATGTCCTGCTGCCAGCTCACGAAGGCCGGCTCCTGCGCCAGCGGCACCGGCGTCAGCGCGTCGGCCGGGCAGGTGTCAGGGTCCGAATACATCACCAGCAGTTCGGCGTAGCTCTTGCCCGCCGGGGCCAGCGTGGCAGCCATCGCATCCCTCCTTACTTAGTGTCATTTCTACACTAAGCCTTGCTTCCACTGTGCCCAATCACCGGCTTCGTGTCAACCTGACACGAAGCCCCCTTACCTGCCGCCCGCCGCCCGTTCCCGGGAGCTCTCGCGCCTTCCCCCGGGAGTTCCCCGATCCCTTTCGCACGCCCGCGCGGCGAATCTGAAATCGGAGCGAGGAATCTCTCGAGGGAACGAAGTGTCGTTGTGGAGGAACCGTTCGATCGTCCTCAAACTCGTCGTGACCGCCGTGCTGGCGCTCGCCCTCATGTCGGTCGCCATCATCGTAGGCGTCGGCCGCGTGATCTCGAACGAGACCGGCGAAACGACCCGCACCATTCTCACCGGCCAGGCGGAACTCGCCATCCGCGAAGCGCTCGCCGAAATCGAGCGCGAAACCTCCCGGGCATCCGCCCTCGGCTTTGCCGGCCAGTTCACATCGCTCGCTGCCGATTCCAACCGGGCCGCTGCCTCCGAAGCCGACATCAAGGCGCTCGATGACCAGTGGGTCGCCTGGCAAAAGGGCGGCTCCGGCGGCCGCGCCGAGCAGATCTACCAGTCGCTCACGCAGAACGCGGCTGCCCGCGCCATTAAAGAGTTCCAGGCGCGCTTCCCCCAGCACATCGAAATGTTCGCTACCGACCGCTACGGGCGAAACATCGCACAAGTCACGCCGACCTCGGACTATTACCAGGCCGATGAAGGCTGGTGGAAGGCCGCCTACGCCGATGGCAAGGGCGCCGTCGTCGTCCAGCCGGCGTCGTACGACGAGAGCACCGGCAAGTGGGGTATGAACGTGGCTGCCCCGATCATCGATGGCAGCCAGGTCGTCGGCGTGCTGCGGAGCACGATCGACGTCACGGCAGTGTTCGAGAAGCTCGCCGCCTTCACATTCGGCGACACCGGCAACGTGGTCCTGCTCGACGCCGAGGGCAAGGTGCTCTATCACCCTGATGGCGAGCGATTCGGCGAACCGCTCGCGGACTCGCTGACCGCGGCCGCATCAGCGCGACAGCCGCTCGAGGGCACCTACACCGACCCGGATGGCTCCGAATGGCGCTTCCACGCCCGGCCGGCCCCAGGCGCGCTCGGCGAGCAGCTCGGCTGGACCATCGTTGCGCGCGAGACGCCTTCCGAGGCAAATGCTGCGACCGCGGCGGCTATCCGGAGTGCGGTGGTGATCATCGTCGTTGCGGCCATCGTCGCCGCAGCCCTCACGGGGCTCGTCGCCTGGACCATCGGCCGCCGTGCCCGGCGGATCGCGAACGCGGCCCGCGTGGCTGCCACCGGCAACCTCGCCGCAGCTGCCGTCAGCGATGAGAGCCGGGATGAAATCGGCACCGTCGCTGCCGCCTTCCGCGACATGCAGGGCTACTTCGCCGAGATGGCCGCTGCTGCAGAGCGGTTCGCCGCTGGCGACCTCACCGCCGACGTCCGGCCGCGGAGTGCGGACGACCAGCTCGGCAATGCGCTCGCACGCATGTTCGGCGAAATCCGCCGCGTCGTTGCCTCGGTGAAGGCCCAGGGCCGCACCATCCTCGAGGCGGCGGACTCGCTCCAGGAGGCCTCGGGTCAGCTCGCTGCCGCGACCGGCCAGATTTCGACCGCCATGGAAGACGTCACCCGCTCAGCCGTCGCCCTCTCCGGCCTCAGCCAGGATTCCGCCGGCGAAGTTCAGCGCCTGGCCGATGTCTCCGGGGACGTCGCCGCCGTGGCCACCGAATCGCTCCGCGCCGTCGAACTCTCCCGCGACGAAGCCTCGCGAATCGGCCAGCGCATCGAACAGGTCGCAGCAGTCTCCCGGGAAGTGGCCGCCGCCGCCGAAGCCTCGCGCGGCGCCGCCGACCAGGGCAAGCAGGCCGTGAGCCAGGCCGTCGCCTCCATGGAGGCCATCGCGGCGGCCGTCGAGCGGGCGTCCCGGACCGTCGACCAGCTCGGCGAGTACGGCCAGCAGATCGGCGATATCGTCCGCACTATCGATGAAATCGCCGCCCAGACCAACCTCCTCGCCCTCAACGCGGCGATCGAAGCCGCCCGTGCCGGCGAGCAAGGCCGCGGATTCGCCGTCGTCGCCGAAAACGTCCGCTCCCTCGCCGAACGCTCCAGCGCCTCCACGAAGGAGATCGCCGACCTCATCGCTCGCGTCCAGGCCGGCACCGAGGAGGCAGTCCGCGCTATGGCGGCCGGCGTCGAGGACGTCGAGCGAGGCCGGGCCATCACCGCCGAGGCGGGCCGCTCGCTCGAAGCGATCATCGCCAGCGTGCAGGACGCAGCGACCAGCATGCAGGCCATCGCCCGCGACGTGCAGGACCTCGCCTCCGGTGCCCGCCGCATCGTCGAGGCATCCGAGGCGATCGCGGAGCGCACCTCCCGCACCGTGGAGGGCGCGGAAAGCCTCGGAAGCGGCGCCGCCCGCGTGAGCGACGCCATCATGCAGGTCTCGGCGACGAGCGAACAGACCTCAGCTTCCGCCGAGGAGGTGTCCGCCTCTACCCAGCAGCTCGCTGCCCAGAGCGGCGACCTCGCCGACACCGCCGCGCGGATGCGCCGCCTCGCGGACGAACTCACGGCCTCGGTAGCGCACTTCCGCGAAGCGCGCGCCTGAACTGCCTGAAGGCCGCGCCCCTCCCAACACGACGGGCCCTGCTCGCATGAGCAGGGCCCGTCCCGTTCGTGGCTTCGGTCCGCCCTCCGCTCAGCCCTTCCGCCGCTGCTGAGCCCGCGTCCACCGCCGGCTCAGGATCCACCGCGTGCTCAGCCGCGAAAACCCGGCCCCGAGCAGCACCGCCCAAACGACGCTCGCGAACAGGAACGCCCCGCTGTTCACCGACGCCAGCAGGCCCATGTACAGCCCGAGGAATCCCCCGAGCGCGAACGCGAAGTACACCGGGAACGTCCGCCACTTCCATTCCGGCAACGGGATCGGCTTCGGCGCGGCCGCTGCCGGCGCCGCGCTGCCTCCCGTCGTCCCCGACCCCGCCGGCCGCCGCCGCCGGCGCGATGCCGCGCTCATGAGGGCACCCCGTAGCGCAGCCGAAACGCCATATCGCAACGCCGGCACAGGGGCACCACGTCCCGGCCGAGCAGCTCCCGCATGCCAATCACGTGCACACCGCACTCCTTCCCGGTTTCGCCCTTCCGGGCATCGGGGAAATGAAACAGCTGGCCGCAATCCGCGCATACCAGCGCGCTCGCCGGCCCGATGGGCAGTTTACACTCGCAGCAGACCTGCGCCCTCATCCACGCCGCGCGACGCCCCCGGGCAGGTCGCCCCGCCGGAAGAGCAGGACCCCGCCGGCCGTCCGCCGGTGGCGAACCTGGCCAGCCTCCGCGAGCGCCTCGAGCGCCGCCGGCGTCATCTGCGCCGCCGCCGCCGCCTCCAGCAGGTCGAGCACGTCATCGAGCGTGCCCGGCTCAGCCGGCGGCGCGAGGCACACGTTGCACGCGAACTCCAGCGCGAGGTGCTCTTCGTTGATCCATACCTGCCCGCAATCCGTCCCGGGCAGGTCCGCCCGCGAATTCAGGTGGTACAGGTTCCCGCACCAGTTGCACCAGGCCTCCATGTGCGCCTCCACGGTCCCGGCGCACACATGGCACACCTTGACGTCCACGTCCTGCATACCATCCCCGAGCATACGGCACGGCTTGACTCCCCGTGAACCCGCTCCCTATGATCATAGCGCTTTAGCATTTCCTGCCCGCCGGGCAGGCTGCCCGGCGCTGCGGCCCGGGCCGGAGGGTACGTGGGAGAACCCGCACGAGGAGACCGCGCCGAGCTGCTCGCCCGCCTCCGGGTTCGTGCGCTTCGCCCCGACCTCCTCGAACAGGCCCTCACGCACTCCTCCTACCTCAACGAAAACCCCGCGGCCGGCGCCTCCAACGAGCGCCTCGAGTTCCTCGGCGACGCCATCCTCGGCCTCGTCGTCGCCCGTCTCCTTTACGAGAGCTGCCCCGGGGCCGGCGAAGGCGACCTCACCCGCATTCGCGCCGAAATCGTCCGCGGGAGCACCCTTGCGCGCGCGGCCGCGCGCATCGAACTCGGCCGCTTCCTCATCCTCGGGCGCGGCGAAGAGGCAGCCGGCGGCCGCACCCGCGACCGCAACCTCGCCGGCGCCCTCGAAGCCCTCATCGGCGCCGTCTACCTCGATGCCGGCTTTCGCGCCGCCGCCGCGCTCATCCGCCGCCTCCTCCGCGATGAGATCGACCGCGCCATCCGCGAAGGCGCCCGCCCCGATGCGAAGAGCTCCCTCCAGCACCTCGCCCAGGCCCGCTGGCACGAAGCGCCCGAATATGTGACGGTTGAGGATACGGCGGATGCGCCCCACCGCCGCTTCGTCGTCGAAGTCAAAATAGCGGGCCAGCCCCGCGGCCGCGGCGAAGGCCGCAGCAAGCGCGAAGCCCAGCAGCGCGCCGCCGAAGTCGCGCTCGAAGGGCTCCGCCGGGAGGAGGGCGCAGCGTGTATTTGAAGCGGCTCGCCATCCACGGCTTCAAGAGCTTCGCGAACACCACCACGTTCGAGTTCGGCCCCGGCATCACCGCCATCGTCGGCCCCAACGGCTCCGGCAAGAGCAACGTCGCCGATGCCATCCGCTGGGTCCTCGGCGAGCAGAGCGCGCGCCTCCTGCGCACGAAGAAGCAGGAAGACGTCATCTTCGCCGGCACCGGCAACCGCGCCGCCGTTGGCATGGCCGAAGTCGCCCTCACGCTCGACAACGCGGAACGCTGGCTCCCCCTCGATTTCGCCGAGGTCGAAATCGCCCGCCGGCTCTACCGCAACGGCGAAAGCGAATACCTCCTCAACGGCTCCCGCGTCCGCCTGCGCGACATCATCGACCTCCTCATGAAGGGCGACGTCGGCCAGAACTCCTACTCCATCATGGGCCAGGGCCTCGTCGATGAAGTCCTCTCCATGTCGCCCGACGAGCGCCGCGCCTTCCTCGACGAAGCTGCCGACGTCAAGCGCTTCCGCCTCCGCATCAAAGAAGCGCAGGACCGCCTCGCAGCCACGAGCGACAACATCGAGCGCGTGGCGCTCATCATCCAGGAGCTCGAACCCCGCCTCAGCCAGCTCAGCCGGCAGGCCGAGCGCGCCGCCGAATACCGCCGGCTCACCGCCGAACTGGCGTCCCTCCTCCGCCTCTACTACGGCCACCTCTGGGCAGAGGCCCAGAACCAGGTCGTCCGTGTCCGCGCCGCGCTCGACCAGCGCATCGCCGAGAACGATGCCGCCGCCCGCCGCGTCCAGCAGCTCCGGGAGCAGCTCCGCACGCTCTCGGAGGAGATCCGGAAGCGCCGCGACGCCATCGCCCGGCGCGATACCCGCAGCACCGAAATCGAACAGCGCATCGCTGCGACCGAGCAGGCCATCGCCCTCGACCGCGAGCGCCGCTCGATGGTCGCCGTCCGCCGCGAAGAACTCCAGCGCGAGCTCGAGGCGCTCGAAGCCGAACGGCTCTCCCTCGCCGCCACCGACGTCGACGAAGGCCGCCGCAACCTCGAAATCACCGGCCAGGCCGAGGCCATCCGCGCCGAGATGGACCGCTGCCGCGCGGAACTCGATGCCGCCGAGCGCGAATACTCCCGCGTCCGTAGCCGCGTCCAGGAGCTCCGCGACGGCGCCGACGGCGACGACCGCCGCGCTGCCTCCTTCAGGGCCGACATCGAAAGCGCCGAGCGTCGCGTCGCCGACCTCGACCGCGAGATGGAGCAGGTCATCGCACGGCGCAAAGCGATCATCGTCGAGCTGCTCGGCAGCCGGCGCCGCATCGCCGAGGCCCGCCTCGCCGTCGAAGAGGGCGAGGACCGGCTCGTCGAAGCCCGCCGCGAAGCGGACGCCGCCCGGGAACAGCTTCAGCGCATCCAGGACGAAGTCCGCGAGTACGAAGCCGCCGGCAACCAGGAGCTCCGGGAGCTCGACCACCTCGAGGGGCGGCTCGATGCCCTCCGCCGCGTCCAGGCCGAGCACGACGGTGTCGCCGCCGGCACGCGGCAGGTGCTCATCATGGGCCAGGCCCTCATCGAAGAGTTCGAGCCCGGCTCCCTCGGCGAGCCGCCCGAACTGCCCGGCGTGGTCGGGCTCCTCTCCCGCCAGCTGCGCGTGCCGCCCGGCCTCGAAACCGCCATCAACGCCGCCCTCGAGCACCGCCTCCATGCCGTCATCGTCGAGAACGAGCAGGTCGCCCTCGAGGCCATCGCCATCCTCCAGCGCCGGCGGCAGGGCCGCGCGCAGTTCCTCCCCCTCGACGCCGTCCGCCACGTCTACCCGCTCAACCTCCAGAAGGAGCGCGGCGTCGTCGGCGTCGCCGCCAGGCTCGTCCGCTGCGAACAGCGGGTTCGCCCGCTCGTCGATACGCTCCTCGGCCGCGTCATCGTCGTCGAAGACGTGCAAACCGCGCTGCGCATGATTCGCCGCTCCCTCGGCTCCGTCGTCACCCTCGACGGCGTCTACATCGAGCCCACCGGCGTCATCGCCGGCGGCTCGACCGGCGCCGACGAAGGCGAATTCATCCGCCAGCGCGAACTCGAAGAACTCCCCGCCCGCATCGAGGAGCTGCGCAAGCGGACGGAAGTCGCCGCCGAGCGCATCGCCCAGGCGCGCCTTGCCATCGAACAGGTCGCCAAGCGCTCCCACGAAGCCGAGGCGAACTACGAAATGCTCCGCCGCGCCCTCGAAGCCGCCCGGCAGGACCTCGAGCGCGAACGCGAACGCCGCCACCGCATCCGGCGCGACGCCGACGCCCTCCGCTCCAAGCGCGCCGACATCCAGCGGGAGCGCGCCGGCCGCCTCCAGCAGGCCGAACAGGCGCGTCTCGCCCTCGAGGCGCTCCAGCAGCGCGCCGCCGAACGGCGGCAGGAGCTCGCCGCCCTCGAGGAGGAGCTTGCCCTCGCCACTGCCCGGCGCGAGGCCGCCCTCGCCTCCGTGTCCGAGGTCTCAGGCCGGCTTGCCGCCGCCGAGGGCGAGCGCCGCACCCTCATCGCGATGCGCGAACAGCACGAGAAAGCCCTCGAGCGGCTCGACAGCCAGATCCAGGCCCGGAAGCTCCAGGCCCGCAACCTCGAGCTCGAAGCCGGCGTCATCGACGAGCGGCTCGAGCGCCTCGCCCGTGAGCTCGAGGCAATCCGCGCCGAACAGGCCCGCTTCGCCGAGGATGCCGCGCCCGACCGCGACGAACTGCACCGCCTCGAAAACCACGAGCGCGCCATCCAGGAGGAATTCGCCGCCGCACAGGACCAGCTCCTCGCCATCGATCGCAAGCGGCTCGACCTCGAAACCGAGCTCGCCCGCGCCAACGAGCGCCTCGAAAGCCTCCGCCACGAGATGGAGCGCGAAGGTCTCGCGCCCACCGACGCCGGCGAGATCGTCAGCCTCGACGAGCTGGACCGCATGGACGTCCTGCCCGAACCGGAGGCCCCGCGCATCCAGGGCGGCGCCGCCATCGACGTCGAGGCCACCCGCCAGCGCATCGAGGAGATTCGCCGGCAGATTCGCCGCCTCGGCGCCATCAACGAAGAGGCGCCGGAGGACTACCACGAGCTGAAGGAGCGCCACGAGTTCCTCACGACGCAGCTGGCGGACCTCACCGAGGCCGCCGACCAGCTCCGCACCGCCATCGCCGAGCTCAACGAAGAGATTCGCACCCGGTTCACCGTCACCTTCGACACGGTGAACCGGGCCTTCGGCGAGTACTTCCAGGCTTTCTTCGGCGGCGGCCAGGCGAGTCTCGCCCTCACCGACCCGAACCGGCCCGCCGAGGCCGGCATCGAAATCGAAGCCCAGCCCCCGGGCAAGCGCATCAAGAGCCTCTCGCTCCTCTCCGGCGGTGAACGGTCCCTCACGGCCGTTGCCCTCCTCTTCGCCCTCCTCACGGCAAACCCCGCGCCGTTCTGCGTGCTCGACGAAGTGGACGCCGCCCTCGACGAAGCCAACGTCGGCCGCTTCACCTCCGCCCTCCGGAAGCTCAGCGAGCGGACCCAGTTCATCGTCGTCACCCACAACCGGCGCACCATCGAGGTCGCCGACGCCATCTACGGCGTGTCGATGGGCCGCGACGGCGTCTCCAAAGTCCTCAGCCTCCGCCTCGCCGACCTGCCCCAGTCGTGACCCTGTCCCCTAACCGCCGCCCGGCTACCATCGCTCCCAGCCCCTCGCGAGGAGTGCCCCATTGAGGTTCTGGCGCCGCAAGCCCGCTGAACCCCAGCTCCCCGGCGAAGCCGCCGCCCCGCCGCCGGAAGAGCCGACGCCCGAAGAACGCGCTGAGCTTCACGAGCAGACTGGCCGTGCCGTCGAACGCACTCGCCGCGGCTTCTTCGGCCGCCTCGGCGCCCTCTTCGAACGCGCCGATTTCGACGACACCCTCTGGGACGAGCTCGAAGAAATCCTCATCGGCGCCGACACCGGCCTCGAAACGGCCTCCACCGTCCTCGACCGCGTGCGCCAGCGGGTGAAGAAGGAGGGCGTGAAACAGTCCGCCCGCGTCCGCGAACTCCTCCGCGAAGAACTCATCGCCATCCTGCGCGAACCCGGCGAAACGCCCCCCGCATGGGTCCGCGGCGACATCGCGCCGCCCCTCGTCATCCTCGTCGTCGGCGTCAACGGTGCCGGCAAGACGACGACCATCGCGAAGATGGCCCACGCCTTCAAGCGCGACGGGGCGACCGTCATCCTAGGCGCGGCCGATACCTTCCGCGCAGCCGCCACCGACCAGCTCAAGGTCTGGGGCGAGCGCGTCGGCGTCCGCGTCGTCGCCCACCAGCCGGGTGCCGACCCGGGGGCCGTCGCGTTCGATACTCTCGCCGCCGCCGAATCGTCGAAAGCGGATATCGTCATCATCGACACCGCCGGCCGCCTCCACACCAAGTCCAACCTCATGGAGGAGCTGAAGAAGGTCGACCGCGTCATCAAACGCAAAGACCCGTCTGCGCCGCATGAGACGCTCCTCGTCCTCGACGCCACGACCGGCCAGAACGGGCTCCTCCAGGCCCGCACCTTCACGGACGCGGTCGGCGTGACCGGCATCGTCCTCGCGAAGCTCGACGGCACCGCGAAGGGCGGCATCGCCTTCGCCATCGCGCACGAACTCGGCCTGCCGGTCCGCTTCATCGGCACGGGCGAACGGATGGACGACCTCGCCCCCTTCGACCCGGTCGAGTTCGTCGACTCGCTCCTCGCCTGAGCCGCCATGGAGGCCGTGCTCGCCGCCTGGCTCGCCGCGATGCTGCTGGGCGCGATCGGCCTCCCGTTCGCCGTCGCCATCTTCCGGCGCTTCCCGGATGCCGGTGCCGGGTTCGCCGTGCCGCTCGGCCTCCTGGCCGTCTCCCTCCCGTACTTCCTCCTCCGCACCGCCGCGGTCCTGCCGCCCGGCCGCGGCAGCTACCTCCTTGCCGCCGCCCTCGCTGCCGTCGCGGCCGCACGGGTCGCCGGCCGGCTCCGCCTGCAGCGGCGCGAACTCGCCCGCATCGCCGCCGGCGCAGCCATCGCGGCCAGCATCTTCACCGGCGCCTTCCTCGCGTCCACCGCCTTCCGCTCCTACAACGCCGAGATCGTCGGCACCGAGCAGCCCATGGACCTGCTCTTTCTCAATGCCACGATGGTCTCGCCCGACTACCCGCCCCGCGACCCGTGGCTCGCCGGCGAACCCGTCAGCTACTACTACTTCGGCTACCTCCAGGTCGGCGTCCTCGCCTCGATCGCCGGCATCCCCGCCTCGAGCGGGTACAACCTCGGTCTCGCCGCGACCTTCGCCGCGACCGCGTGCGGGCTCGTTTCGCTCACGTGGGCGCTCGCCCGCTGGGCCCTCCTCCGCAGGTCGCGCCGGTTCGCCGCCGCAGCACCCGCCGTCGCCCTCGCGCTCGTCCTCTTCGTCGGCTCGCTCTCCGCCGTCTTCGAATGGGCTGCCGCGCACGAACGCTACAGCGAGCCGCTCTACCGCGCCTTCGGCGTCGAGAATCTGCTCCCGTGCGAACCCGGCCAGTCCGCTGACTGCTACGCCGGCCCGCCCGGCCAGCGCACCACCGCGTGGTATCCCACCGAGTACTGGTTCTGGTGGCGCGGCTCCCGCGTCATCCCCGGCACGATCACCGAGTTCCCGTTCTTCAGCTTCCTCCTCGGCGACCTCCACCCGCACGTCATGGCCCTGCCCCTCACGACGCTGGCAGCGGCCTTCGCCGCCGCGCTCTGGCGCGCCCGGGGTAGCCTCGATTGGCGCGCCGCAGCCCGGTGGCCCTGGCGCCCCGCGGCCGCCGCGGTCATCTTCGGCGGCCTCGCGTTCCAGAACGCGTGGGACGTCGTGACCTTCTCCGCACTCCTCGGCCTGGCCGTTATTGCCCGCAACGCGCGGGAGCAGCCGCTCGCCCGGGCCATGGCGGCGGCGGCCGGCTGGCTCGCCCCCGCTGGGCTCCTCGCGCTCGCGCTCTATGCCCCGTGGTGGCTGACCTTCAGCTCCCAGGCGAGCGGTCTCTACGCCTACACCGGCGAAGGCACGCGGCCGGCCCACGCCTTCCTCCAGTTCGGCGTGCCGCTGGCCTTCGCGGGCCTCGGCCTGCTCGCCTTCGCGCCCGGCTTCCGGCGCCTGGGGCCGCCCGCCACCGTGGCCGGCTGGGCTGCGGTGCTCCCCTTCATCGGCTGGGTTGGTCTCGCCGCTCTCCGCGGCGACCTCGCCGCTGCCGCGGAGAACCGGGGCGCCGCCGGCTGGGTCATGCTCGCCGCGTACGGCGGCCTCACCTGGGCGCTCGCCGCGCTGGTGCTCGCCCTGGCCGCCCGGCGGAGCGGCGCAGCTCCGGCCGCTGCGTTCGGGGCCGCCGGTGTGCTCCTGCTCTACGGCGCCGAACTCTTCCTCGTCCGCGACGTCTTCTTCGGGTCCGTCCCCCGCCTGAATACGGTCTTCAAGCTCAGTTACCAGGCGTGGCTGCTCCTCGGCATCTCCGGGTCGGTCGCTGCCGCCGGCCTTCTCGCGACGTCGTTGCGCGGCGCCGCGGGCGCCGGCGCGCCCCGCCGCATCGCCGCCCGCGCGGCGGTCCCCGCGGCGGCCATCCTCCTCGCCGGGGGCCTCGTTTACCCGCTCCTCGCTGCCTTCAACCGCACCGAAGGCTTCAGCCGCCCGACCGCCATCGACGGCCTCGCCTGGCTGCAATCGGCCGACCCGGGTGAATACTCCCTCGTCCGGTGGGTCGAGGACAACGTCCCGCCCGGCGCAGTCCTCATCGAAGCCACCGGCCGCCGCTGGGTCGTCGAGGCCGACGGCAGCCGCCGCATGGTCGATGCCGGCGTCGACTACACCGATGCCGGTCGCGTCGCCTCCCGCACCGGCCGCCAGGTCCCCATCGGCTGGTACTTCCACGAAATCCAGTGGCGTGGCGATTCGCCGGCGAACCGCGAGCGCTTCCTCGCCCGCCAGGACGCCGTCGACCAGGCGTACCTCGCCTCGAATCCGGACGCCGTCCTCGCCGCGATGCGGGAGTACGGCGCCGACTACCTCGTCGTCGGCAGCGTCGAACTCTCCCGCTACCCCGGCCCGCTCCCCGACTACGATGCCTTCCTCGACCGGGTCTTCGAATCCGGCCGTTACCGTATCTACCGCCTGCCGCACTATGAACCGGTCAGCCCGCCATGACGACGAGC
>NZ_JANZZD010000015.1:52690-63052 GCF_026419595.1 Tepidiforma sp.
CGACCGGGTCTTCGAATCCGGCCGTTACCGTATCTACCGCCTGCCGCACTATGAACCGGTCAGCCCGCCATGACGACCAGCGCCACCTCCACCGCAGCGGGCCCCCGGGGCATCACCGTCGCGGCAGCCGCGTGGACTGCCGCTGCGGCCGTTTACGCCGCCATGCGGCTCCTCGCGTTCGTGAAGCTGCCGGTCGGCGGCCTCGAACTCTGGTCGCTCTCCGGCGCATGGCAGGCGCGCGCCGGCATCGACGACGCCCGCTACGTGCCGACGCTGTTCCAGGCGCTCACTGCGCTCCTGCTCCGCGTCGAAGATAGCGAGACGCTGCCCCGGCTCGCCGCGCTCGCGGCCTCGCTCACCGTGCCCGTGTCGCTGTTCCTGCTCCGCCGCCGCATCGGCGAACCCGCCGCCATCGCGACGCTGCTCGTCCTCGCGTTCGATCCGCTGCAGATCGCGTTCGGCCCGGCGGCGACGGCCGCAGCCTTC
The DNA here is from genome assembly GCF_026419595.1 of Tepidiforma sp. Classification (NCBI taxonomy): domain Bacteria; kingdom Bacillati; phylum Chloroflexota; class Tepidiformia; order Tepidiformales; family Tepidiformaceae; genus Tepidiforma; species Tepidiforma sp. The sequence continues at coordinate 53,177 of NZ_JANZZD010000015.1, forward strand.
GACGTTCCCCTCACGGCGGGCATCCTCGCTGCGCTCGCGGTGCTCGGCCCCCGGCCGCCCGTCATTACCGTCGCCGCGTTCCTCCTCGCCGCCGCCGGGCCGCTCCCCCTCGCGCTGCTGCTGGCGGCAGCGCTCACGCACCCACGCGCGGACTGGCGCCAGCCCGCAGCCGGCTTCGCGGCCGCCGGCGCCGCGCTCGGCGTCCTCGCAGCCAGCTTCGGGTTCGGGGCCGGCTGGCAGGGCATCACGGTGCCGCCCTTCGACCTTTTCGCCACGGGCTTCGATGCTGGCTGGTCGACCGAGACGACGCGCCGCCTCGTCGCGCTCTACGCCTGGGGGCCGGCCGTCCTCGCCGGCGGCTACCTCGCCATCCGCGCCGCCCGCGGCCGGGCCGCGCTGCTCGGCGACGGGCTCGACCGGTTGTTCGCCGCCTGGTTCGGCGTCAGCCTCGCCTGGTGTTTCGCCGCCGGGGGCAGCCGCGACCCCCTCGCCGTGCTGTCGCTCACGGCGAGCGCCGCGCCGCTCGCGGGCCGCGCCCTCGCGTGGCTCGTCGACTCGCTGGGCAGCGCCGACTGGCGCCGTGCCGGCTGGCCGCTCGCGGGCGCGCTCCTCGCCGCCGCGACCCTCCTCGGGCCGCTCCTCGACTGGGCCCGGCTCGGCCGCGTCGGCCCGGGGAGCGAAGTCGTCGCCGTCGTCGTGCTGGCCGGCGTCATCGCCGGCGGGTTGACCCTCCTCCTCCGCTGGCCGGCGACACGCGCCGTCGCCATCCTTCCGCTCGCCGCAGCCGCTGCCGTCCCGTGGCTTGCCGGCGGATTCGCCGTAGCCGGCGGCAGCCCGAACGAGCCGCTCCCGTCGCCCGTTACCACCCTCCAGGCCAGCGAAATCCGCGATATCGTCACGGGTCCGGCCCGCGACCCCGTCGGCATCGTCGCCATCCACCCCTCGCTCGCGGACGCGCTCACCTGGCCTCTCCGCGGCAGCCGGGGCCTCGTCGCTGCGAGCCGCATCCCGCCGAACGCCAGCGTCGTCATCTGGGAAGCTGCCGGTGCGCCGCCCGAAGGCTTCCGCACGTTCGAAGGCCGCTGGGCCGTCCTCCGGGAAAGGCGCGGTCCAGATAGCGGATTCCTCGACTATCTCCGCTGGCTGGCGAACCGCAATACTCTACCCGTGCGCGACCTCCCCGCAGCCGTCTACATCCGGGAGCAGCCGTGACCGCCGCCGCTCCCGCCCGACCCGCTCTCCTCGAACGCGCGCTCGCCTGCCACATCCCGCTGACGGCCGAGGTCGTGCTGTACGCCCTCGTCTTCGCCGCCGCCGTGCTGCTCCGGACGTGGGACCTCGGCGCCCGCGCCCTCCACCACGACGAGAGCATCCACGCCCAGTGGTCGTGGGGCCTCCTCCAGGGCAACTACCGCCACAGCCCCATCTTCCACGGCCCGTTCTACTACCACGTCCAGGCCGCCGTCTTCTTCATCTTCGGCGCGAACGACTACACCAGCCGCCTCTCCGCCGCCGTCGCCGGCACCGCGCTCGTCGCCCTCCCCCTGCTCCTCCGGCGCCGGCTCGGCCCGGTGGGCACCTTCGCCGCGGTTGCCCTCATCGCCTTCTCCCCCACCCTCGTCTACTTCAGCCGCTTTTTCCGCGAAGACATCTACATGGCCGCGTTCACGCTCCTCATGGTCGCCGCCATGTGGCGCTACATCGACGAGGGCCGCGTCCGCTGGCTCTACGTGTTCGCTGCCGGGTTCACCGGCAACGTGCTGACCAAAGAAGGCTCCTTCCTCGTCTTCGCGGTGATGCTCGTCTACCTCGACCTCTACCTCGCCGCGCTGCTGGCGAAGCGCACCCTCGAAGGCCGGACCGAGCGGTTCGCCCGCGAAGACCTCGCCCGGCTCGCCGCGCTCGACCTCTCGCCGCCCGAGCGCGCCGCGCTCGAAGACCGCATCCGCAGCACCGCGCGCCTCGATACGCCGTTCCGGCGCTTTGCCCTCACCATCGCCTTCGCGCCCTATGCCTGGCTCCTCGCGGCCTTCTGGCCGTTCATCGGCGCGCTCCGCCGCCGGCTCGACTGGGCCGACGACCTGCCTCGCCCTGGCGAAGTGCTCCTCCTCCTCGGCACCTTCTGCCTGCCGCTGCTCACGCCGGTCGCCCGCGTCACCCTCCTCGAGCCGCTCGGCATCCTCGAGAAGGACCGCCTGAGCTGGGAGAAAAGCTTGCAGGGCCCCATCGACGTCCGCGACCGCATCGCGCTCGTCGGCCTGTTCACGGTTACCACGAGCCTCGCGGCCTTCGCCGGCCTGCAGTGGCGCCCGAAAGTCTGGGGCATCGCCTTCGCGCTCAGTGCCCTCGTCTACCTCACGCTCATGACCTCGCTCTGGACGAACCTCCACGGCCTCGTGAGCGGCCCCTGGGGCTCGCTCGATTACTGGTACAGCCAGCAGGACGCGCACCGCGGCGAGCAGCCCTGGTTCTACTACCACCTGCTGATGTTCGCCTACGAATTCCTGCCCCTTGCGCTCGTCCTGCTCGGCGGCTGGTGGGCCGTCGTCCGCGGCGACGCTTTCTCGCGCTTCCTCGCGGCATGGCTGGTCGGCATCTGGCTCGCCCTCTCCTGGGGCGCCGAAAAGATGCCCTGGCTCAACACCCACATCGCACTCCCGGCGTGCCTGCTCGCTGCGTGGAGCATCCAGCGCGCCTGGGACGCCTGGCGGGAGCGTCCGCCCGTGTCCGCCCGCCTCCTCGTCACGCTGGCTGCTGCCGCGCTCGTCGGCTTCGGCGCGCTCCTCGTCATCGCCTATCTGCCCGGCGGCGCGGCCATGCAGGCGGCGCGGCTCGGTATCGTCGCCGCCGCCGCGGCCGCCGTTGCCTCCCTCGCCCGCCCCTTCGGACGGGCTGCCCTCCCCGCCATCCTCGCCGTCGTCCTCGTCGGCGCGCTCGCGCCGTTCTCGGCCCGGACGATGGTCCGCGCTACCTTCGAACGCGGCGACGTGCCCAAGGACCTCCTCGTCTATACCCAGAGCTCGCCCCAGCTGAAGGACATCGCCGACCAGATCAACCAGCTCGCCGCCGCGACCGGCCTCGGCTACGACCTCCCCATCGCCGTCGACACGACCGATTCGTTCGCCTGGCCCTGGGCCTGGTACCTCCGCGACTACCGCAAGGTCTCCTACCTCGACTTCTCCGCCGGCCCGCCGGCCGGCCAGTACGACGTCATGCTCGTCGCCGCAGGCAACCTCGGCCGCATCCAGGACTACCTCGCCCGGCCGACTACCACCGTCTACGCCGCGCCCGTCCGTTATCCGCACCGCTGGTGGTACGACGAAACCTACAAGTGGGCGATGGACGTCGAGCCCGGCCAGCCCTGCACCTCCCGCGGCGGCAACTGCGGGCCCTTCCGCCTCGCGACCTGGAAGCACATCGCGACCGGCTTCCTCGACCGCGGCTGGCTGACAGCCTGGGCCGCCTACTGGCGCGACCACGACCCCGGCCGGCCGCCCGGCTCGACCGACGCCTACGCTTTCCTCCCGGCGAATTTCGACCCCGCGACCGGCCGCCTCCGCCCGGAGCCCGTCGAACCGCCGCGGCCGACGGTCGACAGCGAAGGCAGGCCCGTGTTCGGCGGCGCCGGCCACCAGCCGGGCCAGTTCTTCAGCCCCGTCGATATCGAGCGCGACGCCGCCGGCAACCTCTACGTCATCGACAGCGCGACCCGCCGGCTGCAGAAGTTCGACGCCGCCGGCAACCTCCTCCAGGCCGTCGATATCCGTATCGACCCGCAGAACTCCGCCGAGCAGTCGGAGCCGTGGGGCCTCGCCATCGGCCCGAACGGCGAGGTCATCGTGGCGGACACCTTCGGCTGGCGCATCCGCATCTTCGATGCCGCCCTTCGCCCGGTCGTCACGTTCGGCCAGCCGCCGACCGGCGCCGCGCCCGGTCCCTTCGACCTCTTCGGGCCCCGCGATGCCGTCGTCACCCCGGACGGCGAGCTCTGGGTCACCGACACCGGCAACGACCGCATCCAGGTGTACTCGCTCGCCGGCGAGTACCTCCGCACCATCGGCGGCCCGGGCGCCGGGCCGGGCCAGTTCGATGAGCCCGTCGGTCTCGCGCTCGGTCCTGACCGCACCGTCTACGTCGCCGACATGTACAACCGCCGCGTCCAGGTGCTCGGGCTCGACGGCGCCGCCATCCGCGAATTCCCGGTCGACGGCTGGGGCGGCCAGGACGTCGTCGATAAGCCCTATCTCCGCGTCCTCAGCGACGGCCGCGTCGCCGTCAGCCTCCCCGCGGCTGGCCTCGTCCGCGTCTACTCGCCGGAAGGCCGCCTCCTCGCCACCGTAAGAGGCGGGGCCGAACCCCTGTCCCGTCCCTACGGGATGGTCGAAACCCCCGATGGTAAGCTCTGGATCGTCGAGGGCGGCGCAGCGCGTGTTCGCCTGTTCGACGTCCCCGACTGAACCCCGAAAGGCCGCCTGTGGTCCGCTCCCTCCGCTTCTGGGTCAGCCTCGCCGTCAGCGTCATCCTCATCGCGCTCTTCCTCCGCGCCACCCACCCGCGCGAGCTGGCCAGCGCCCTCGGCGATGCCGATTACCGCTGGCTCATCCCCGGCACCGCCGTCCTGTTCGTCGCCATCGTCGCGCGCTGCATCCGCTGGTCCGTCCTCATGCGCCCGGTCGCGCCGATGAGCCCGGCCCGCCTCTTCCCCTACGCCATCATCGGCTACATGGCGAACAACCTCCTGCCCGCCCGCGCCGGCGAAGTCGTTCGCGCCTACGTCCTCGGCGACCGCGAGCGCGTCTCGAAGATGGGCACCTTCGGCACCATCGCCGTCGAACGCCTCTTCGATGGCTGCACGCTCGTGCTCATGCTCCTCGTCGCCGGCGCGCTCGTCGGCTTCGAAGACAACCGGCTCCGAATCATCGCCGTCGCGTCCACCCTGCTCTTCCTCGCCGCCGTCATCGGTTTCTACGTCCTCACGCTGCGCGAAGAGCGCGCGTTCCGCGTCATCCACTTCTTTCTCCGCTGGCTGCCGGACCGCTTCGAGCCCCACGTCGAATCGGTCGCCGATAACCTCGTCCGCAGCCTCCGCTCCGTCCACCAGCCTGGGCCCCTCGCGCTCGTCGTCCTTTTCTCCGGCCTCGCGTGGACCATCGAAGCCGGCGCCTACGCCGTTATCGGCCTCGGCTTCGACATGCACGTGAGCTTCGCCCACTACTGCCTGCTCCTCGCCGCCGCCAACCTCGCCATCATCATCCCGACCTTCTTCGGCGGCACCGGCCCGTTCGAATGGGCGGCCCGCCTCGTCCTCATCTCCGCGAGCGTCGACCCTGCGGTCGCCTCCGCTTACTCCGTCGTCGCCCACGGCGTCATCCTCATCCCGACCACCGTGCTCGGGCTCATCCTCCTCTGGAGCTTTGGTGTCTCCTTCCGCCGTATCGCCCGGGTCGAAGTCGAAGAACGGGGGGCCGTCACATGAAGGTCGGCATCGTCGGCGCGGGCGTCGCCGGTCTCGCCGCCGCGAAGGTGCTCCGCGAAGCCGGCCACGAGGTCACCATCTTCGAGGGCCGCAGCGAAGTCGGCGGGCAGGTCGTCACCTTCCCCGTCGGCGGCGAAGAGCTCGAGTGCTTCTACCACCACATCTTCACCAGCGACACCACCGTCATCCGCTACATCGAAGAGCTCGGCCTCGGCCCGTATTTGCGCTGGATCGAGCCCCGCAACGCCCACTTCGTCCGCGGGCGCATGTACCCCTTCGTCACGCCCCTCGACCTGCTCCGCTTCACGGCCATCCCGCTGACGAGCCGCGTCCGCCTTGGGCTTGCGGCCCTCTGGCTTCGCCGCCGTTCCGACGGCATCGAGCGGTACGAAGGCGTCACCGCCCGCGACTGGATGCTCCGCGCCGTGGGCCGCAAGGCGTTCGATGCCTTCTGGGGGCCGCTTCTCAAGGGAAAATTCGCCGACCAGGCCGACCAGGTCGGGATGGTCTGGCTCTGGAACAAGATTTACCTCCGCTTCGCCTCCCGGAAGGGCGGCTCGTCGAAAGAAGTCCTCGGCTACCTCGAAGGCTCCTTCAAGCGGTACTACCGCGCGCTCGCCGACCGCCTCGAAGCGCAGGGCGTCGCTATCCGCCTCGACACCCCCGTCGAGCAGGTCGCCGTCGAAAGCGGCCGCGTCGCCGGCCTCCGCGCCGCCGGCGCGTTCCACCCGTTCGATGCCGTCCTCCTCACCGTCCCCAACGTCATCGCCCTCAAAATCGCGCCGGACCTGCCGCCCGCCTACCGCGACATCCTCCAGCGGGTCCGCTACCAGTGGGCCACCTGCCTCGTCCTCGCCCTCGACCGGCCGCTCACGCCCTACTACTGGCTCTCCATCGGCGACGACCTGCCTTTCGTCGCCTGCATCGAACACACGAACTTCATGCCGCCCGAGCGGTACGGCGGCAACCACGTCGTTTACCTCTCGAACTACACCGCCCCCGACCATCCCGTGCTCCAGATGGACGCCGGGCAGGTCTTCGAGCACTACCTCGCCGGCATCCGCCGCCTCAATCCTGCGTTCGACCCCTCGTGGGTCCGCGACATGTGGTTCTTCAAAGACCCGGGCGGCCAGCCGGTCATCACGACCCACTACTCCCGCTCCATTCCCGACATGCGGACCGGCATCGACGGGCTCTACCTCTCGAACACCACGCAGGTCTACCCTGAAGACCGCGGCCAGAACTATAGCCTCCTCCTCGGCGAGAAGGTCGGTCGCCTCATGCACGAGGACGCCGCCCGGGTCGCCGCCGCCCGCGGCGCCGGCATCTGAAGCGCGCCCGCCCACGCGCCGATTAGCCCGCGCTCTGCTACAGTTGCACCGAATTTCACAAGCGAGAGGTCCGGTCGATGGCCGCTGAACCCGGTTTGCAGGAGCTCCGGGAGCTCGTCGCCGAATTCCAGCCCGGGCGCGGGCATGTCCTGCCAGCGCTCCACAAGGTCCAGCACACCTACGGCTGGGTGCCGCGCGCGGCCATCGAAGTCATCGCCCGCCAGCTCAACACCACCCCCGCACTGATCTACGGCGCGGTCACCTTCTACAGCGACTTCCGCACCCACCCGCCGGCGAAGTACGAAGTGGCGTGGTGCTGCGGCCCTGCCTGCCGGCTCCGCGGCGGGGAAGCCATCCGCGAGGCGATCCAGGAGGAGCTCGGCATCGGCCTCGACGAGCAGACCCCCGACCACCGCTTCGGCCTCCACGTCGGCCAGTGCAACGGCACCTGCCACGAAGCCCCGCAAATCTGGGTCAACGGCCGCGTCCGGGGCAACCTCACCCCCGAATCAGCCCGCGACATCATCCGCTCGCTGAGGGATGGCGAATGAACGCACGCCTGCAAAAGCTCATCGCCGACGCAAAGGCTGCCTGGCAGGCCGAACAGGCCTCCGGCCGCGTCCGCATCCGCGTCACCCTCGATACCTCCTCCATCGCCCGCGGCGCTGAAGAGACGCTCGCCCGCCTCCGCGAGGCCGCGGCGAGCCGCAAGATCGACGCCGATGTCGGCATCACGGGCTCGTGGGGCTTCTGCTGGCTCGAACCCTGCGTTTCGGTCCGTTCGGCCGCCGGCACCCACGCCGTCCTCTACGGCAACGTCACCCCCGACCGCGTCGACGAGCTGATCGAGGCCATCGCCGCCGGGCGCGACCTCCCATCGCTCGCCCTCGGCGTCATCGAAGGCAACGCGACGCCCGAGATCCCGCTGCTCGAAGACCATCCTTTCATGAAGGGCCAGGTGCGCCGCCTGATGGCGAACCTCGGCCGCACCGACCCGGAGAACATCGACCACTACCTCGCCCACGGCGGCTACGAAGGCTTCGGCAAGGCGCTCGAAATGGACGCCGAAGCGATCGTGAAGGAAGTCCTCGATTCCGGCCTCGGCGGCCGCGGCGGCGGCGGCTTCCCCACCGGCCGCAAGTGGGACTTCCTCCGCAACGCCACCGCCTCCCCCCGCTACCTCATCTGCAACGCCGACGAGGGCGACCCCGGGGCGTGGGTCAACCGCATCCTGATGGAAGGCGACCCGCACCTCATCATCGAGGGCATGCTCATCGCCGCCCTCGCCTCCCACGCCGATGAAGGCTACATCTACATCCGCTATGAGTACCCGCTCGCCTTCGAGCGGATGAAGAAGGCCGTCGCCCAGGCGTACGAGAAAGGCCTCCTCGGGAAGGACATCCTCGGCACCGGCAAGAACTTCGAGCTCATCGTCTTCCTCGGCGCCGGCGCCTACGTCTGCGGCGAAGAGACCGGCCTCATCAACTCGATCGACGGCTACCGCGGCATGCCCCGCATCAAGCCGCCGTTCCCCGCCCAGGCCGGCCTCTGGAACAAGCCGACCAACGTCAATAACGTCGAGTCCTACGCCAACGCCCCGCTCATCCTCCGCAACGGTGCCCAGTGGTGGAGCTCCGTCTCCGACGCCAAGGAAAAGGGCACCAAGATGTTCACCTTCTCCGGCCACGTGAAGCAGGCCGGCTGCATCGAGATCCCCTTCGGCCCGAAGGTCCGCACCCTCCTCGAACAGTACGCGGGCGGCCTCAGCGGCGACCTCCCGCTCAAGGGCTTCCAGCCCGGCGGCCCGCTCTCGGGCGTCCTCCCGGCCTCCGATATCGACCTCACTCTCACCCTCGACCCCTACCGCGAGCGCGGCATGTTCCTCGGCTCCGGCGGCGTCGTCTTCTTCGACCAGTCGGCCTGCATCGTCGACCTCTGCCTCTTCTTCCTCGGTTTCTGCGAGGACGAGAGCTGCGGCCGCTGCACCACCTGCCACGGCGGCACCCAGCGCGCCGTCGAAATCCTCCGCCGCATCGCCGCGGGCGGCGGCCGCGACGCCGACCTCGACAACTTCGAGAAGCTCATCGGCACCCTCGTCTGGTCCAACTGCCTCCACGGCCAGTTCGCCATGACGAGCATCAAGACGTCGCTCAAGACCTTCCGCGACGAATACGTCGAGCACATCGTCGACAAGGTCTGCCGGGCCGGCGTTTGCAAGGGGCTGATGCCCGGCCGCTGGGCCCGCCGCGCCGCACCCCAGCCCGCTGCGGCCGCCGCCGACTAACCCGGCGCACATCCGTTCGGCCGCGCTACAATGGCCTTCGCCCCCGCGCGGGGCCGGAGTTCCGCCGCGTGTCGACGCCCATCCGGCAGCAGTACCTCGACCTCCGCAAGCGTTACCCGGGCACCATCCTCTTCTTCCGCCTCGGCGATTTCTACGAAACGTTCGACGACGACGCGAAGCTCGTCGCCGAAGAGCTCCAGATCACCCTCACCTCGAAGCCGATGGGGAAAGACCTCCGCGTGCCCCTTGCCGGCGTGCCCTACCACGCTATCGACCAGCACGTCGCGAAGCTCGTCGCCCGCGGCTACCGGGTTGCCATTTGCGAACAGCTCGCTGACCCCTCCGAAGTCAAAGGGCTCGTCCCCCGCGACGTCGTCCGCATCGTCACTGCGGGCACCGTCACCTCCGAGGCGTCGCTCGAAGCCGGCCGGCCGAACTACCTCGGCGCGTTCGTCCGCCGCGGCCGCGATGCCGCGCTCGCTCTCGCCGACGTCACCACCGGCGAAGTCCGCGTCGTCCCCGGCGAGGACGCCCTGCTGGAGGCCGGCCGCTCCCCGCTCGCCGAGCTCCTCCTCGAAGACCTCGCCGATGCGCCGCAGCTCGCCATTCCCGCGGTGCAGCGTCCGCTCCTGAGCGACCTCGCCGTCGAAGCGGAAATCGCCCGCCAGTTCGGCGAGCACGCGCAGGCAGGCCTCCTCCCCGGCCCGGCCGCTGCCGCAGCCGTCGCCCACCTCCTCGTCTACCTGCGCGAGACCTACCCGGCGGCGCTCGGGGCCATCCAGCGC
>NZ_JANZZD010000016.1:0-57910 GCF_026419595.1 Tepidiforma sp.
GCGCAGTCCCCTGGCCCGCGGCGCCGGCCGCCCCCGGCCGGCCGCCCCGCGCCCCCGCGAACGCCCGCGCCGCCCCCGCCGGCCGCGAGCGGTCGTACTCGGCCCGCCGCGCCGGGTCGCGCAGCACCTCCCACGCCTCGTTGATGCGGCGCATCCGCTCCGCCGCCTCCGCCGAAGGGTTCACATCCGGATGATGCGCCCGCGCCAGCCGCCGGTACGCCGCCCGCACCTCCTCGAACGGCGCCGTCGCCGCCACCTCCAGCTCCGCGTAGTAATCCCGTCGCTGCGCCACGTTCCCAGTATCCCACCCGGAGGTTGGAGGTTGGAGGTTATCCTCCCTCCCCGGTTCCCGCCTCCCGCCTCCCGCTTCCCGCCTCCCGCCTCCCGCCTCCCGCTTCCCGCCCCCTCCCTTGCATCCCCGCCGCCGGCGCCCTACCATTGTTGAGCGAGTTACTCGACTTTCCCCGAAGGAGGGCACCCCGGCCACCATGCGCGTCTCCACCCGCGGCGACTACGGCCTCCGCGCCCTCATCGAGCTCGCCGCCAACTACGGCGGCGGCCCCCTCCAGTCCTCCGAAATCGCCCTCCGCCGCCACATCCCCGAGCAATACCTCGACCAGCTCCTCGCCACCCTCCGCAAAGCGGGGTTCATCCGCAGCGTCCGCGGCCCCTCCGGCGGCCACGAACTCGTCCGCCCGCCCGACCAGGTCAGCGTCAAAGACGTCATCGAGGCCCTCGAAGGCTCCCTCTCCCCCGTCGCCTGGCTCGATGAACCGCCCGAGATGACCGACCACCCCCACCAGTGCGGCCAGCGCGAAATCTGGGAGCGCATCCGCAGAGCCACCGAAGAGATCCTCGCGTCCTACACCCTCGCCGACCTGCTCGAACGCGAGCCCACCGCCACCGCCGGGAGATGGGTCATATGACCGCCGAAACAGGCCGCCCCCGCATCGCCGATTCCGTCCTCGACCTCATCGGGGGCACGCCCCTCGTTCGTCTCAAGCGCGTCATCCCCCAGGACGCCGCCGCCGTCCTCGGCAAGATGGAGAGCCTCAACCCCGGCGGCTCCGTCAAAGACCGCATCGCCCTCGCCATGATCGAAGAAGCCGAGCGCAGCGGCCGCCTCCAGCCCGGCTCCACCATCGTCGAGCCGACCTCGGGCAACACCGGCATCGGCCTCGCGCTCGTCGCCGCCGTCAAGGGCTACCGCCTCATCCTCACCATGCCCGAAGACATGTCCGTCGAGCGCCGCCGCCTCCTCGAGCGGTACGGCGCCGAGCTCGTCCTCACGCCCGCCATCGAAGGCATGACCGGCGCCGTGTTCGCCGCCCAGGAGCTCTGCCGCGAACACCCCGACTACTTCATGCCGCAGCAGTTCGAAAACCCCGCCAACCCCGACATCCACGCCCGCACCACCGCGCGCGAAATCCTCGAGGCCACCGGCGGCCGCATCGATGCCTTCGTCGCCGGCGTCGGCACCGGCGGGACCATCACCGGCGTCGGCCACGTCCTCCGCAGCGAACTCGGCGACCGCGTCCGCATCGTCGCCGTCGAACCCGCCCGCTCCCCCGTCCTCTCCGGCGGCCGCGCGGGCATGCACGCCATCCAGGGCATCGGCGCCAGCTTCGTCCCCGGCGTCCTCGACCGCACCGTCTACGACGAAATCATCCGCGTCGAAGACAAGGACGCCATCCAGTGGTCGAAGCGCCTCGCCCGCGAGGAAGGCATCCTCGCCGGCATCTCCGCCGGCGCCAACGTCTTCGCCGCCCGCAAAATCGCCGAACGCCTCGGCAGCGGCAAGACGGTCGTCACCGTCATCTGCGACACTGGAGAGCGCTACCTCAGCGTCAACATGTAGCCCGCCCGTCACGCCCGCGCCGCGCGCAGGGAGCGTTGCTATGTGCAACCATATTCCAGCTGACCAGAGCCGAAGGAGGACCCCCGTGTCAGTCAACGTCTACATCCCCACCCCGTTCCGCCACCTCGTCGGCAACCGGGCCAGCGTCCGCGCCACCGGCGTCACCGTCCGCGACATCATCGAAGACCTCGACCGCCAGTTCCCCGGCTTCCGCGCCCAGCTCGTCGATTCCACCGGTGAGCGCGCCCGCCACATCAACATCTACGTGAACCAGGTCGAAATCGAAAATCTCGCCGGCGAAGCCACCGAACTGAACGAAGGCGACGAAGTCGCCGTCATCCCTGCCCTCGCCGGCGGCGCCCCTACCGCCCTCACCCCCGAAATGGTCGAGCGCTACAGCCGCCACATCATCATGCCCCAGGTCGGCAGTGCCGGGCAGCGCAAGATCATCGAATCGAAGGTCCTCATCATCGGCGCCGGCGGCCTCGGCTCCCCCGTCGCCCTCTACCTCGCCCTTGCCGGCGTCGGCACCATCGGCATCGTCGATTTCGACGTCGTCGACCGCTCCAACCTCCAGCGCCAGATCCTCCACCAGACCGACGACATCGGGAAGCCGAAAGTCCAGTCCGCCCGCGAAACCCTCCTCGCCCACAACCCGAACATCGAGGTCGTCACCCACGAGACCCCGATCACGAGCGACAACGCCTTCGAGATCATCAGCCAGTACGACATCGTCGTGAACGGCGCGGACAACTTCGCCACCCGCTACCTCGTCAACGACGCCTGCTACCTGCTCAAGAAGCCGCTCGTCGATGGCTCCATCCTCATGTTCGACGGGCAGGCCACCACCTACCTCCCCGGCAAGGGCTGCTACCGCTGCCTCTACCCCGCGCCTCCGCCCCCGGGCATGGTCCCCTCCTGCGCCGAAGCCGGCGTCCTCGGCGCCATGTGCGCCACCATCGGCAGCATCCAGGCCACCGAGGTCCTCAAGCTCATCCTCGAAATCGGCGACCCCCTCGTGAACCGCCTCCTCCTCTACGATGCCCTCACCCTCGAATTCCGCATCGTCAAAGTCCGCCGCGACCCGAACTGCCCGCTCTGCGGCGATAACCCCACCATCCACGAACTCATCGACTATGAAGCCTTCTGCGGCGCCCCCATCCCCCACGCCGCCGCGCCCTTCGGCGGCTGAGCCCGCGCCCGCATCCCACCAACGGAGACCATCCCACCAGCCATGACCAGCACCTCCACCCCCACCGTCAGCGTCCGCGTCACCGCCGTCCTCCAGAAGCTCACCGGCGGCCAGAAGACCATCGAAGCCGCCGGCCGCACCGTCGCCGAAGTCTTCGACGACATCGAAGCCCGCTATCCCGGCTTCAAAGCCCAGGTCTACGGCCCCGATGGCAAGCCCCACCGCTTCGTCAACATCTACCTCAACGACGAAGACATCCGCTACACCGGCGGCATCGAGACCGCCCTCAAGGCCGGCGACGTTCTCGATATCCTCCCCGCGCTGGCCGGCGGCCAGTAAGCCCCGCGCCATGGCGCTCTACCGCTCCGTCCTCGAACTCATCGGCAATACCCCGCTCGTCGAGATGCGCCGGCTCTCCCCGCGGCCGGGCATCCATCTCTACGCCAAGCTCGAGGGCCAGAATCCCACCGGCTCCGTCAAAGACCGCATCGCCAAGTACATGATCGAGGCCGCCGAAGCCCGCGGCGAACTCAAGCCCGGCGATACCATCCTCGAGCCCACCTCCGGCAACACTGGCATCGGCCTCGCCATGATCGGCCGCGTCAAGGGCTACCGTGTCGTCTGCGTCATGCCCGAATCCGTCAGCGAAGAGCGCACCTTCCTCCTCCGGGCCTACGGCGCCGAGATCATCTACACCCCCGGCGAACTCGGCTCCAACGGCGCCATCGCAAAAGCGAAAGAGATCGTCGAAGCCAACCCCGGCAAGTACTACTTCCCCTACCAGTACGGCAACGAAGCAAATCCCCGCGCCCACTACGAAACCACCGGGCCCGAAATCCTCCGCGACCTGCCCGAAGTCACCGTCTTCGTCGCCGGCCTCGGCACCGGCGGCACCCTCACTGGCACCGGCCGCTACCTCAAGGAGAAGAAGCCCGGCGTCAAAGTCATCGCCGCCGCGCCCCACCCCGGCGACCTCGTGCAGGGCCTCCGCGCCCTCGAAGAAGGCTTCATCCCGCCCGTCTTCGATGAAACCGTGCTCGACGGCAAGATCGTCGTCGATAGCCGCTCCAGCTTCGCCATGTCGAAAGAGCTCACCCAGAAAGAAGGGCTCTTCGTCGGCATCAGCTGCGGCGCCGTCGTCAAAGCCGCCCTCAAGGCCGCCGAGCGCCTCGAAGGCGAACAGCACATCGTCTGCCTCCTCGCCGATGGCGGCTGGAAGTACCTCTCCTCCAACCTCTGGACCACCGACTGGGAAGACCTGCCCGAGGACATCGAAAGCAAGATCTGGTGGTAGCCTCGCCCGCCGCCCTCCGCGACAGCACCTGACGCGCACCCGTGGTAGATTCCCCCGCCGTCATCCTGCTGTCGTGAGGTCTGCCCTATCGTGTACTGCACGTCCTGCGGTGAAGGGCTCCCTGCCGGGGCCCGCTACTGCGCTGCCTGCGGCGCCCGGGTAAAAGTTCCCGCCGCCCAGGCACCCGTCGAATCCATCGCCCCGCCCGTCGGCTATCCGGCGCCATCCCCCAATGGGTCCCCGCCGCAGCGTCGAACGCCGCGGGTGCGTGTGTGGGGAGCGTCCTCCCCGCCTGCGGAACAGACCGCAGCCCGCCGGACCGGCACCATCCAGCGGTCGCGGTCTTCCAGCGACGCTCCAGCCGATACCCCGGTTATCGGGGCACCCCCGGTCGAACGTTCCGAACCGGGCCGCGCAGACGGCCCCTGGCCGCTCCTCATCTCCCGCGATGGCTGGGTCTACCGCTCGGCATCCGGCCTGGCACTGACCATCACGATCATCAGCGCCGTCTCGGCTGTTGCAGGTCTACTCGGTGCGCTATGGACATTTCAGGCGTTTGCCTCCACTGGGCCGTGGGAGTCGGGCCCCGACCCCGAGGAGCTCGACCCTGCAATGATCACCTTAGCTATACCGTCGCTTGCCTATTTCTTCGACTTGCCGCTGCTCATCGCATGGACTCGCCGCGTCACAGGCAACCTTAAGCCTTTTGGTGCGGAACTTGAGTTGGGCACCGGTTGGGCCATCGGTTCCTTTCTTTTGCCAGTCGTTTCCTTCTGGTTCCCCGTACGCCTTTGGAATCAGGCATGGCGTGCGACTGACCCCGGACTCCAACCCCCGGTAGGATGGTTCTACCGTAGTCTCCGCGGTCGTCATCTTCACTGGGTCGTTTGGGCTCTCTGGGTCTTCATGGTGCTAGCGGAGCGGGCGTTTGGACAGACGCGGTTTGATTCAGTCGACGAACTCGGTCAGGGGCTCGTAGTCCTTGGTCTGGGCTTCGCCGCCGCGCATTTCTTGCTCATCCTCCTCGTCCGCGGCCTCACCGCCCGCCAGGATACCTATGCCCGCATCTGGGCCGCCGCGCCGCTCGCCGCCTCGCCCGCGCCGCCCGGAGGGTGACGCCTTCATCGCCCGCACGCCACAATTCCCCCATCCCACGGAGGTGCGCCTGATGTACTGCACCCGCTGCGGCGCCTGGAATGCGCAGGGAGCCGCCTTCTGCTGGAAGTGCGGCGCCAGCCTCGCCCCCGCCGCCCCGTCCCCGCCGCCCGCCCCGGCAGCGCCCGGCGCACCGTCCGAATCCCCGGCCGCAGGAGCCCCGCCCTCGCCACCCCCGCCCGCCGGCTACGGCCAGCCCCCGGTTCAGCCCCCGGCCTGGCCCCAAACCCCCTACGCGACCTACCCGCCGCCGGCAGCGCCGGTCTACGGGCCGCGGTGGTTCTACCTCTCCGCCTCCGGCCTCGCGCTCGGCATCTCCATCACCGCCGCCGTCGCCGCGGTCCTCTACGGCATCGCCGCCGGGCTCGGCCTCGCCGGCGCCGCTACGGACGACTGGGACGCGCTCGAAATCTCCGGCGCCTTCATCGGCCTCGGCTCGCTCGCCGCCATCGCCGTCGGCATCCTCCTCATCATCTGGACCCGCCGCATCACCGGGAATCTCCTCCCCTTCCAGCCCGCGCTCGAGCTCGGCACCGGCTGGGCCGTCGGCAGCTGGTTCGTCCCCATCATCAACTACTGGTTCCCCCTCCGCATCTGGAACCAGGCCTGGCGCGCCACCGACCCCGCCATCGCCCCGCCCATCGGCTGGCAGTGGAAGGGCCGCCCTGTCCCCGCCGTCCATGTGCTCAGCTGGGTCGCCTACCACGTCGGGAGCTGGGTCGCCATCATCGGCATCCCCACCGAAGACGATACGAACGCCGCCATCGGCTACGCCGGCTTCGCCGGCGGCACCCTCGTCGCCATGGGCATGGTCTTCCTCATCCTCGTCGTCCGGAACCTCACCGCCCGGCAGGACGAGTACGCCCGCCGCTACCTGCCCGGGCTCGGCGCGCCCGGCGCCGTTCCGCAGGGTCCGGTCTTCCGCGGCGGCTGATCCTGCCGCCCGGGCACGAAACGGCCCGGCTGGCTCTCCGCCTGCCGGGCCATCGAACCGCTGCGCCTGGCCGCCTCAGCCGGCCCCGGCCTCGCCGTCCTCCGCCGCCGCCGCGGCGCTCCTCGCGCCCGCCCGCTGGCCCAGCTCCCGGTCCATGAACAGGATGCCCGTCCGATCCTCCCCAACCATCCGCAGCCGGTCCAGGATGGTCGAGACCGTCGCCTCCTCCTCCGTCTGCTCGTTCACGAACCACTGCAGCAGCGGCAGCGAGGCGTAATCCCGCTCCTCCAGCGCCAGCGCGTACAGGTCGTGGATCGCCTTCGTCACCCGCTGCTCGTGCCGCAGCGCCGCTTCGAACGCCTCCACCACCGTCGCCGGCGTCGGCGCCGGCTTGTCCAGCGCCAGCAGCTCCAGCCGCCCGCCGCGCTCCAGCACGAAGTTGATGAACTTCATCGCGTGCGTGTACTCCTCCGATGATTGCAGCCGCATCCAGTGGCTGAACCCCGGCAGGCTCCGCAATTCGAAATCCCCGCCCATCTGCAGGTACACGAACGACGATTCGAACTCCAGCTTGATCTGCGCGTTGTACGCACGCGTCAGCGATTCCGAAAGCTGCACGATCTACCTCCGGCTCCAATCGAGCACCCCACCAGTCTACCGCACGTGCCGTCCGCTTCCTGTCTCCCGGCTCCCCGTTCCCGCTTCCCGCCCAATCCGCTATCCTGCCCCCGGCACCGGGACCACCCCGCACGACGGCCCGAAGCCAGGATGGTTCACCCGCTTCATGCTCCTCGCCTTCGATATCGGCAACACCTCCATCCATATCGGTCTCTGGGACGGCGACCGTCTCGTCGATACCTGGCGCATCGGCGTCGAGCGCGAAAAGCTCCCCGATGAGTACGGCGTCCTCATCCTCTCCCTCCTCGACTACAGCGGCATCGATTCCGGCGCCGTCACCGCCTGCATCATCGGCTGCGACGTCCCCCCGCTCATCCCCACCTTCGAGCAGGTCTGCCGCAAGTACTTCCGCGTCGAACCCCTCCTCGTCGGCCACGGCCTCCGCACCGGCGTCCGCATCCTCTACGACAACCCCCGCCAGCTCGGCGCCGACCGCATCATCGACGCCGTCGCCGCCAGCCGCCTCTACGGCACCCCCGTCATCGTCGTCGACTTCGGCACCGCCACCGTCTTCGATGCCGTGAACGAACACGGCGACTACCTCGGCGGCGCCATCGCCCCCGGCATCGGCATCGCCAGCGAAGCCCTCTTCTCCCGCGCCGCCATGCTCTACCGCGTCCAGCTCGAACGCCCGCCGGCCGCCATCGGCAAGAACACCATCCACGCCATGCAGTCCGGCATCCTCTTCGGCTACGTCGGCCTCGTCGAAGGCCTCGTCGCCCGCTTCAAACAGGAGCTCGGCGGCAACCCGCCCGTCGTCGCCACCGGCGGCCTCGCCTCCCTCGTCGCCTCCGAAACCGACTGCATCGACATCGTCAACGGCGACCTCACCCTCATCGGCCTCCGCCTCATCTACGAACTCAACACCGACCGCGACTGACCCGCCGGGGTACCCGCATGGCCGACTTCACCCTCCGCGACCTCCCCCTCCAGGGCCGCCACATCGTCCTCGGCGTCACCGGCTCCATCTCCTGCTACAAAGCCGCCGACCTCGCCAGCAAGCTCCGCCAGGCCGGCGCCGCCGTCGAAGTCGTCATGACGCCCGCGGCCGCCCGGTTCATCGCCCCGCTCACCTTCAAGTCGCTCACCGGCCGCGATGTCGTCATCGACATGTTCGAGGCCGCCGAAACCGAGGCCCACGTCGAAGTCGCCCGCCGCGCCGACGCGATGGTCATCGCGCCCGCCACCGCCGATTGCCTCGCCAGCCTCGCCCACGGCCTCGCGGGCGACATGGTCGCGCTCACCGCCCTCGCCACCGCCGCCCCCATCCTCGTGGCCCCTGCCATGGATAGCCAGATGTGGGAGCACCCCGCCACGCAGGAGAACGTCGCCACCCTCCGGGAGCGCGGCGTCGAGGTCGTCGGCCCGATGATCGGCCGCCTCGCCAGCGGCCGCAGCGGCCCCGGCCGCCTCGCCGAGGTGCCCGATATCCTCGGCGCCCTCCGCCAGCTCCTCGGCCAGCGCACCGGCGATCTCCGCGGCCGCCACATCGTCGTCTCCGCCGGCCCCACCTACGAACCGATCGACCCCGTCCGCTTCGTCGGCAACCGCTCCACGGGCAAGATGGGCTTCGCCATCGCCGAAGCCGCCCGCGACCGCGGTGCCTTCGTCACCCTCGTCGCCGGCCCGGTCGCCCTCGAGACCCCCTGGGGCGTCCACCGCGTCGATGTCCAGACCGTCGCCGAGATGCTCGTCGCCCTCGAACAGGCCACCGCCGACTCCGACGCCGTCATCATGTCCGCCGCCCCGGCCGATTTCCGGCCCGTCAGCCCCGCCGACCACAAGATCAAGAAGGCCCCCGGGCAGGAAACGCTCGCCATCGAACTCACCCAGAATCCCGACATCATCGCCAGCCTGCCCGGCGGCGGCGTCCGCGTCGGCTTCGCCGCCGAGACCCGCAACGTCGCCGACTACGCCCGCCAGAAGCTTCCCGCCAAGCGGCTCCACTTCATCGTCGCCAACGACGTCTCCGCCCCCGGCTCCGGCTTCGGCACCGAGACCAATGAGGTCGTCATCTTCCACGACGACGGCCGCGTCGAGGAGTTCCCGCTCCTCTCGAAGTACGCCGTCGCCCACCTCATCCTCGACCGCGTCCTCGAGCGCCTCCAGCCGGCCGGCTGAACCCGCCCCTGCCTACGCCCCCGGCGTCGGGTCGCCGGCGCTGAGCATCCGCCCCACCCACTCCCGCGGCGGCGGCAGCTGCTTCCGGTAGCGCAGGTAGAACACCGTCGCCGGCACCGCCAGCGCCACCGCGATCAGCCCCGCCGACACCGCCTGCGCCTCCCACGACTTCCCGAACGAATCGCCGAACGCGACCACCACCGTCGTCGGCACGATGGACCCGAGGAACACCAGCGTCGTGAACAGCCGGAACGACATCCCCGTCAGCCCCGCCGCGTAGGCCGCGAAATCGAACGAGACCGGCATCATCCGCCACCAGAACACGAGATGCGGCCCCATCTCCTTCGCCAGCTGGTCCACCTTCTCCGCGCCCTCGTGCCCGATGAGCCGCGGGATGAACCGCCGCCCGAACTTTCGCGAAATCGCGAAAATCACCACCGACCCCAGCAGCTGCCCGATGACCGCGTAGACCACCCCCCAGAACGTCCCCCACGCAATCCCCGCCGCGATCATGAACGGCGGATTCGGAATCGGCGCCACAATCATCGCCAGCGCCAGCACGAGAATCAGCAGCACCGGCCCCCACGGCCCGAGGTCGCGGATCCAGCTCCGCACCTTCTCGACATCGATGTCGCCCGTCAGCAATCCCAGCAGGATCACGCCGCTCGCGCCGCCCAGCGCCAGCACCCCCAGCACCCGCCGCCGGAACTTCCGGTTCATCAGCAGCGGCGTCCCCGGCGCCAGCGGCTCGTCCCGCCGCCCGGACCCGAACAGGTCCGTCAGCTCGCCCCACGCCACGTACGCGACGACCACCCCGAGCCCGATCGCGACCGACCGGGAATGCAGGTACTCCAGCCCGAGCAGCGTGACGGCCGCCCCCAGCGCCAGCGCAAAAAGCCCGATGAGTCCGTCGCGCATCCGCCCAAAATCCTACGGCATCGCCGTCATCGCACAATGAACGCGCAGAGAAACCCGTTCGAAACCTTTCCGCAGTACCCTCCCGCAGTGGAGATCGCGCAGGTCCGCATCCGTCCCGCCCGCGAGGCCGACCTCCCGGCCATCAACCGCATCTACAACGACGAAATCCTCCACGGCACCGCCACCTGGGACACCGAGCCCTGGTCCGAAGCCCGCCGTCTGGCCTGGTGGCAGGCCCACGGCGACGGCCTCCAGCCCGTCCTTGCCGCCGAGTCCCCGGACGGCCGCCTCCTCGGCTTCGCCTATCTCACCTTCGTCAGCGACAAGCCCGGCTGGCGGTTCACCCGCGAGGACACCATCTACCTCGACCCTGCCGCGCGCGGCCTCGGCCTCGGCCGCCACCTCCTCGCCGCTCTCCTCGACGAAGCCCGCCGCATCGGCGTCCGCACCGTCCTCGCTTCCATCACCGCAACCAATACCGCCAGCATCCGCCTCCACGAACGGCTTGGCTTCGAACGCGTCGGCGTCCTCCGCAGCGCCGGCTACAAATTCGGCCGGTGGCTCGATACCTGCTACTACCAGCTCGACCTCGGCGAACCGCCGCCCGGCGCGCCTGCCTGGGACACGCCGGTCGGGCGCGCGACATAAAGCTTTGCGGAAGGTCCAAAAAGGTCGGACGAAGGCCTTCGCAGCGCCCCCGCGCCCTGCGGAACGGCGAAAACCGGGCGTATATTTCGGGAGAAACAGGTGAACCCGGGGCCGCCTCATGCGCTTCCCTCTCCGCAAGTCCTCGCCGCAGGAACCGCCGCCCCCGGAGGCGCCGGCAGCCCCGCCGCCCATCCCCTTCCCCGCCGGCCACGACGCGCCCGGCACCTGGGATGAGCTGCTCCAGCCGCCCCGGCCCGCTGCCGCGCCCCTGAAAGGCCAGGCATCCGCCGCCGACGCCCGCGCCGAGCGCCTCATCCGCCAGGTCCGCAAAGACCTCGACCGCCTCCAGGCCAGCCTCGACCGCCTCGCCGTCGAACAGGCCGACCTCCTCGCGGTCGACCCCGCCGCCGCGGCCGCCGCGCCCGAAGCCGCCGCCGCGCTTCCGCCCCCCGCCCTCGTCCGCGCGCTCGTCGCCCTCCACGAGGAGAACCGCGCCCTCCGCAAGCAGCTGCGCAAGGCCCGCAAGCAGCGCGACCGCGCGCTCCAGCTCGCCCGCTCGCTCGAACTCACCGCCGCCGGCCGCGATGCCCGCCTCGCGGCCCTCGAAGAGGTCATCGCCGCGCTCCACGGCAACCTCCAGGATCTCCGCCAGCACCGCGACCTCCTCGTCCAGCGCGAACCCGCGGCCCTCCGCGAACCCGGCGCGGGCACGCTGCCGCCGCCGGGCGGTCCGCGGTGAGCGCCCTCCTCCGTCCAGCCGACCTCCGCGCCGACATCGAGGCCGTCCGGCGCGACGCCCTCGCGCGCGTCACCGAGATGGACCTCCTCGTCGCTACCCTTCGCGATCACATCCGCGACCTCCAGGCCGAACGCGACCAGCTCCGCGCCGAGCTCGCCCGCCTCCGCCGCGAGCGCCTCCTCGAGGCCGCCCGCTGGCTCCACCGCGGCCTCCAGCCCCAGCGCTAGGCCTCGTCCCCCTCGCCGTCTGCCGGCAGCCGCCGCAGCACCCGCCGGAACACGCCGCCTTCCAGCTGCCAGAGCCGGTCCTCGAGCGCCCTCCGGTGCGGGAGCGTCCGCGGCCCCGCCGCCAGCTCGCACGTGTGAAAGCCGTTCGTCTCCGCCCACTCCCGCGCCCGCTCCACCATCCACACCTCGAGCCCCCGCCCCTCGTACGCCGGCTCCAGCACCGGCTCCGAAACCCGCGCCAGCCCGCCGCCGGCATCCGCGGCGTGCACGACCCCGACGACCCGTTCCCCGTCGGCTGCGACGAACCAGCCCGGCCGCGCGCCCTGTTCGAAGACCCACGGGTCCATCCCGGTCAGCCGCCCGATCGCCGCCGCGTCCGCCCTTCGCTGCTCGCGCACCGTCAGGAGCGGCAGCCGCCGCTCGAGCACCGCGAGCCGCTGCCCGGCATCGTCCCGCGTATGCCCCACCGGCAGGTAGCCGAGCCGCGCGAAGTAGGCTGCCATCCCCGGCGTGTCCGGCGCCGCGCAGCGCACCGTGCGCAGCCCCCGGTCCTGCGCCGCCCGGCCGACCGCCCGCACCAGCTCCGCCCCCGCCCACGGCTCCAGCGACCGCAGCAGGTCGAACCACGCAACCCCCTCCTCCTCCCTCCACCGCACCGCTCCCGCGATGCCCGCGTCGTCCTCCGCCAGCAGGAAGGCCGCCCCCGTCTGGAGCAGCCGCGCCGCCTCCCCCGCATCCCGGGGCGCGCCCGCCAGCCCGCTCCCGGCGTGCAGCTCCGCCAGCGCCTCCGCGTCCTCCGCGCCGGCCGCCCGGACCCGGAACCGCCCCGTCATGCCCCGTCGTCGCTCACGAACGTCGCCGGGTTGAAGTACGCATCGATCTGCATCCACGCCACCCGCGAGTAGTGGAACGCGGCCGGCGTCACCAGCCCGACGAGCACGAACGCCGCCGCCACGATCGTCCCGAACGGCGCCCCCGCCAGCAGCAGCCACAGCCACACCGGCAGCGTGACGAACAGCCCGATGAAATAGCTCGCGTACATCGCCCCCGTGAAATACCCCGGCTCCCGCTCGAACGCCAGCCCGCACACCGCGCACCGCGCGCGCATCCGGAACGGCCTGGCCCACACCGCCCCGCGGCAGCACCGCGGGCACCGCATCGCCAGCGCCGCCCGCACCCGCCGCACCACCCCGAACTGCGGCCACGCCGCAGCGCCCGCTTCAGCGCCAGCCGCTGCTGCCCGGTTCTCCACTGCCTTCTATGGTGTACGCTTGAATCCCACCGATGTACAGGCCGCGCGACCTCCCGCTGCTCAACCGCCTGCGGGACCAGGTGCTTTACGCCGCCGGTCCCATCGGCTCCAGCCTGCTCGCCCTCAACCTCGGCCCCGAAGCCTACGTCGCCCCCGACGGCGAAGCCCACGACGGCTGCCCCGAATGGCTCAATGTCGCCAACCCCGGCATCCTCGAAGGCATCTACGCCTCCTTCTACGAAGTCGGCGTCGACGCCGTCGATAGCTGCTCCTTCGGCGCGAATCCCGTCGTCCTCGCCGAATTCGGCCTCGCCGACCGCACCCGTGAGCTCAACCGCCTGGCTGCGCAGGTCATCGGCCGCGTCCGCGACCGCTACTCAACCCCCGAATGGCCCCGCTACGCCTTCGGCACCATCGGCCCCGGCACCCGCCTCCCCTCCCTCGGCCACATCACCTACCGCGAAATCCGCGAAGGCTGGCGCGAGCAGTGCATCGGTCTCCTCGAAGGCGGCATCGACGTCCTCAAGATCGAAACCTGCCAGGACCTCCTCCAAACGAAGGCCGCCCTCGCCGCCGCCGAGGACGCCATGGCCATCACCGGCCGGCGCGTCCCCGTCATCGCCTCCGTCACCATCGAGAGCACCGGCACCATGCTGCTCGGCTCCGATATCGCCGCCGCCCTCGCCGTGCTCGAACCGCTCGACGTCGTCGACATCATCGGCATCAACTGCGCCACCGGCCCCGAGCAGATGGTCGAGCACGTCCGCTACCTCGCGAAGAACTCCCGCCGGCCCGTCTTCATCGGCCCCAACGCCGGCCTGCCCGAGGTCATCGACGGCCGCGCCTGCTACACCCTCTCTCCCGAAGAGTTCGCCCGCTACCACGACATCTTCGTCAACGAATTCGGCACCTCTATCGTCGCCGGCTGCTGCGGCACCACCCCGCCCATGTTCGCCGAGGCAATCCGCCGCATCGGCCGGCCCCGCCCCAAAGAGCGGCCCACCCGCTACGTGCCCGCCGCCGCCTCCCTCTACACCGCCGTCCCCATCGAGCAGGAGACCTCCTTCCTCGTCGTCGGCGAACGCACCAACGCCACCGGCTCCCGCGCCTTCCGCGACCTGCTCCTCGCCGAGGACGTCGACGGCATGGTCGCCCTCGCCCGCGAACAGGCCGCCGAAGGCGCCCACGTCATCGATGTGATGGTCGACTACGTCGGCCGCGACGGCGCCGCCGATATGGCCCGCGTCGTCTCCGCCTTCCGCACCCAGGTCGCCGTCCCGCTCGTCTTCGACAGCACCGAAGTCGCCGTCATCGAAACCGCCCTCGAACTCTACGGCGGCCGCGCCATCGTCAACTCCATCAACCTCGAGGACGGCGAACGGAAGATCACGAAGCTCCTCCCCCTCATCAAGCAGCACGGCGCCGCCGCCGTCGCCCTCACCATCGACGAAGAAGGCCAGGCCCGCACCGCCGACTGGAAGCTCCGCGTCGCCCGCCGCATCTACGACCTCGCCGTCGAACGCTACGGCATGGAGCCCGGCGACCTCCTCTTCGACTGCCTCACCTTCCCCATGACGAGCGGCCAGGAAGAGCTCCGCCGCGACGCCATCGAAACCCTCGAAGCCATCCGCCGCGTCAAAGAGGAGCTCCCCGGCGTCCACACCATCCTCGGCGTCTCGAACTGCTCCTTCGGCCTCAAGCCCGCCGCCCGCCGCGTCCTCAACTCGGTCTTCCTCCACGAAGCCATCCAGCACGGCCTCGATGCCGCCATCGTCAACGCGAAGCAGATTCTCCCCCTCAGCCGCATCCCCCAGGAGCAGCTCGAAACCGCGCTCGACCTCATCTACGACCGCCGCCGCGAGGGATACGACCCCCTCACCCGCTTCATCTCCCTCTTCGAAACCGCGGAAAAAGAGAAGCCCGCCGCCTCCGCCTCCGCCGCCCGCCTCCCCGTCGAAGAGCGCCTCCGCCGCCGCATCATCGACGGCGACCGCCGCGGCCTCCACGACGACCTCGACGAAGCCCTCGCCCGCTTCGACCCCCTCACCATCATCAACGAACACCTCCTCGCCGGCATGCGCGAAGTCGGCGACCTCTTCGGCGCCGGCAAGATGCAGCTCCCCTTCGTCCTCCAGTCCGCCGAGACGATGAAGGCCGCCGTCGCCTACCTCGAGCCCCACATGCCCCGCGTCGAGGGCCAGTCCAAGGGCAAAGTCGTCCTCGCCACCGTTCGCGGTGACGTCCACGATATCGGCAAGAACCTCGTCGATATCATCCTCACCAACAACGGCTACACCACCTACAACCTCGGCATCAAACAGCCGATCGCCAACATCATCGAAAAAGCGCAGGAAGTGCAGGCCGACGTCATCGGCCTCTCCGGCCTCCTCGTCAAGAGCACCGTCGTCATGCGCGAAGACCTCGAAGAGCTCAACGCCCGCGAGCTCTTCCACTACCCCGTCATCCTCGGCGGCGCCGCCCTCACCCGGAAGTACGTCGAAGAAGAGCTCCGGCAGGTCTACAAAGGCCGCGTCTACTACGCGCAGGATGCCTTCGAAGGGCTCTCCACCCTCGACCGCATCATCCCCGCCCTCCGCGAAGGCAAACCCCTCCCCGAACTCACCCGCGGCGGCCGCGAAGTCACCCCACAGGACACCGGCTACGACCCCGTCGGCGACCCGAACGCCGCCGCCGCCCCCTCCGACCGCGACTACGCTCCCTCCGACGTCGAGCGCGGCGTCCCCATCCCCACGCCCCCCTTCTGGGGCTCACGCGTCGTCCGCGGCATCCCGTTGCGCGACATCTACCCCTACATCAACGAGGTCGCCCTCTTCCGCGGCCAGTGGCAGTACCAGCGGGGCGAGCGGAGCGAAGAAGAGTACGCCCGCTTCATCGAAGAAGAGGTCCGCCCCATCTACCGCCGCTGGCAGGAGCGCGCCATCGCCGAGCAGCTCCTCATCCCGTCCGTCGTCTACGGCTACTTCCCCGCTCTCGCCGAGAAGAACGACCTCATCGTCTGGCCCGGCCTCGAAGGCGGCGAGCCCGCCGGCGAGCCCGTCCGCTTCCACTTCCCCCGCCAGCCCTCTGGCCGTCGCCTCTGCATCGCCGACTTCTTCCGCTCCGTCGAGGAAGTCGCCGCCGACCCTGCCGGCCCCCGCTTCGACGTCGTCGCCATCTCCCTCGTCACCATGGGCCCCCGCGCCAGCGAATTCGCGCGCCAGCTCTTCGAAGCCAACGAATACCGCGATTACCTCCACTGGCACGGCTTCTCCGTCGAAGCCGCCGAGGCCCTCGCCGAGTACTGGCACAAGCGCATCCGCGAAGAGCTCGGCATCGCCGGCAAGGACGCGACCGATATCCGCAAGCTCTTCGCCCTCGGCTACCAGGGCTGCCGCTACAGCTTCGGCTACCCCGCCTGCCCCGACCTCGAAGAGCAGGCGAAGATCGCGGCCCTCCTCCGGCCGGAGCGCATCGGCGTCGAGCTCTCCGAGACCTTCCAGTGGCACCCGGAGCAGACCACCGCCGCCGTCATCGTCCACCACCCGGGCGCCCGCTACTTCGTCATCCGCTGAACCCCTCGCGCGCCGCGCGCTGCCCCGCTAGGCTGTCCCCGCCAGCACATCCCGCGGAGGCTTCCCATGCCGCCCATCCACTTCGGCGTCACCATCCCCCAGATCAAGCGCACCTGGGAGGAAGCGAAGACGAACGCCCGCGAGTTCGAAGCCATGGGCTTCGATTCCCTCTGGGTCGGCGACCACCTCTACGGCCCGCAGTCGCCACAGATCCCCATCCTCGAAGCGTGGTCGCTCGTCAGCGCCGTCGCCGCCATCACCGACCGCGTCGAAATCGGCACCCTCGTCACCCCCGCCGGCATGCGCAACCCCGCCCACCTCGGCAAGGTGATCGCTACCATCGACAACATCGCCGGCGGCCGCATCATCCCCGGCCTCGGCGCCGGCTGGATGCCTCGCGAATTCACCGACTTCGGCGTTCCCTTCCTCCCCATCGGCGCCCGCATGCGCCAGCTCCGCGAAACCCTCGACCTCCTCACCGCCATGTGGACCGAGCCTGAGGTCACCATGCAGGGCGAATTCGTGAAGGTCCAAAACCTCGTATGCGAACCGAAGCCGGTCCGCAAGCCCCCCATCCTCGTCGGCGGCGCCGGCGAAAAAGTCCTCCTTCGCATCGCCGCCCGCCGCGCCGACATCTGGAACAACCTCGCCGCCCACCACCACGCCCTCCCCCGCAAAATCGACGTCCTCCGCGATCACTGCCAGGCCGTCGGCCGCGACCCGGCCTCCATCACCATCAGCCAGCAGTGCCTCGTCGTCATCGCGCCCGATGACGCCGCCGCCCAGCCGATGATCGAAACCGCGAAGAAAATCTTCGGCGGACACATGGGCGACCCGACCGGCCCGCTCGCCATCGCCGGCAGCCCCGCCCGCGTTCGCGAGCAGATCCAGCGCCACATCGACCTCGGCTGCACGATGTTCGTCATCGAGTTCTTCGGCCGCGACACCCGCGAGCCCGCCCGCCTCTTCGCCGAGACCGTCCTGCCCCACTTCAAGTAGCCGCCACGCCGCCCGGGCGCGCCTCAGCCGCCCCGGCCTACCACCACCCCTCCTTGTACCACCACCCCTTGTGCTCCCGGCCTGCCTGGCCCGCCTCCTTCAGCCGGGCCAGGTGCTTCCGGCAGAGGTGGACGGTCAGCCGCTCGCGCTCCTCGCCGCGCCACTTCAGCACCGCCACCTCCTGGTACGGCGGCTCGATACACCACAGGCACCGCATCCGCGCCATCAGCGCGCCTCCTTCCCGTGCTCCTCGAATTCCATCACGAACCCCCACTCCCGGCTCTGCCACGGGTCCGGGGCATACCGGAACCGGTTCCGCCGGAAGCCGCACCGCTCGTACAGCCGGTGCGCATGCTCGAACGCCACATCGCTGAACAGCACCAGCCGCCGCGCGCCCGCCTCCCGCGCCATCCGCACGACCTCCCGCGTCAGCCGCTCCCCCAGTCCCTTCCCCCGCGCCGCCGGCAGCAGGTACAGCCGGTGCAGTTCGAACTCCCCGCCGCCCTCGTCCGTCAGCCCGATGCAGCCGACCACCTCGCCCGCCGGTGATTCCGCCACGAGGAACCAGCCCGTCGGGTAGTGCGCCTCCGGCCGCAGCACGTCCGCGTCGTAGTCCGCCTCCGCGAACGGGAAACCGTACTCCTCGAACACCGCCGCCACCACCCGCCACGGCCCGTCCCCGTGCCGCGCCCGGTCGTACGGCACGACCCGGTAGCCGTCTGCCTCCACGGGATTACCCCCGCTCCTCCGCCACCAGCCCCATGATGTTGTAGCCGCTGTCCACGTACAGGATGTCCCCCGTCGTCCCGCTCGACATCTCGCTCCCGAGGAACACCGCGGCCTCGCCGACCTGCTCGATCGTCACGTTCCGGTGCAGCGGCGCGATATCGGCGAACGCCTTCAGGTAGTCGCGGAAGCCCGAAATGCCGCTCGCCGCCAGCGTCCGGATCGGCCCCGCGCTGATCGCGTTCACCCGGATGCCCTCCGGCCCGAGGTCCCACGCGAGGTAGCGCACCGTCGCTTCCAGCGCCGCCTTCGCCACGCCCATGACGTTGTACTTCGGCGCCACCTTCTGCGACCCGTAGTACGTCAGCGTGATGATGCTGCCTCCGTTCGGCATCAGCGGCCGCGCCGCCCGCGCCAGCGCCACCAGCGAGTACACCGACACGTTGTGCGCCAGCAGGAACCCCTCGCGCGAGGTATCGATGAACCGACCCGCGAGGTCCTCCCGGTTCGCGAACGCGATCGCGTGCACCAGCACGTCGATCGTCCCCAGCCGCTCCTGCGCCGCCGCGAACACCCGCTCGATGTCCTCGTCCTTCGTCACGTCGCACAGCTCGATGAAATCCGCGCCCACGCTCTCCGCGAGCGGCCGCACCCGCTTCTCGAGGTTCTCCGCCGCGTACGAAAACGCCAGCTTCGCCCCCTCGCGGTGGAACGCCTGCGCGATGCCCCACGCAATCGACTTATCGTTCGCGACGCCGAAAATCAGCGCTGTCTTGCCATCGAGCTTTCCCATGGCTCGCTAGGGTACGGCCTGCCCAACCGAGGGGGAAGGCGCGCTCACCACTGGCCCCACCAGCGCGCCGGCCGGAGCCGCACGAGCACCATCGCGTCGTGGCCGCCCTTCGCCACCTCCTCCCGCGCGACCGTCTCGCCCCGGTAGTGCGCCCACAGGGCGAACCGGTCCTCGAGCCGCAGCGGCTCGATGGCCGCCGGCCCCTCGGCCGTCAGGTAGCGCCAGTCGTCGAGCCACGTCAGCGTCGCCCGGCCGCTCCGCTCGAGGTTCCGGTGCTTCTGCGAGCCGCGCCCCGTCACGATGTGCGCTTCGCCGTCCCGCCACAGGTACCAGACCGCCGCCGCGTGCGGCCGCCCCTGCCCGTCCACCGTCCCGAGCACGGCCGTCCGCGGCTCCCCCAGCCGCCCCGCCCACCAGCCCTCAGGCGGCGCTACGAGTTCAGCCACGTGACATCCCCGCAGAGGTCAGGCGCGTGCTCGCGGCTCGCGAACACCGCGTACTCCGCCTTGCTCGCCCCGATGGTCGTCGTCGGCCCATGGCCGGGGTACACCACCGTATCGTCCGGCAGGCGGTACAGCTCCCGCACGATCGAGGCGATCTCCTGCTGCAGCGCCGCGTTGTCCTTCGAGCGGCCCGGCCCGCCGGGGAACAGCGTATCGCCCACGAACACACTCTTCCCGCACAGGTAGGCCGTGCTCGCCGGCGTGTGCCCCGGCACGCTCAGCACCCGGAACCGCAGGCTCCCCACCGCGATCTCCTCCCCGTGGTGCACCGGCACGTCCAGCTGCCCCTCCTTCAGGCCCGGCTCCGCGGGGTCGGCGTACAGCTTCGCGCCGTAGGCCGCCTTCAGCGCATCGATCGCCGGCGTATGGTCGAAGTGCCCGTGCGTGAGCAGGATCCGCGTCGGCCGGACCCCGGCCGCTTCGGCCGCGGCCATGTTCGCTTCCGGCTCGCCCGGCGCGTCGATGAACGCTGCCTCCCCGGTCGCCCGGTCCACCACCACGTAGACGTTGTTGCCGTAGCCCGTCGGCCCTCCGATCACGATCTCGAGGTCGCCGTCACGAATCCGTTCCATCGAACCCTCCCGCGCGTGGTGCCCCCATCCTACCGCGTCCGCTCCCGCCCCCGCGCCGCGACGTCGGCTGACGCCTGCCCCCGGTATCCTCGCCGCGAACGTCTCGCGAGGAGGTTGCTCGATGCCCGCTGAACCCGAACAGCCCGGCCGGCAGCCCGCCCCGGCGCCTCGAGGCCCCGCGGCGGAGGATCCCGCGAACCAGGCCGTCATCTGGTTCGTCGGCCGCCCGATCGGCCCGCTCGTCCGCGGCTCGCGCCCTGCCGCCGGCTCCGGCGACGCAACTGCCGCCAGCCCGCAGGACGGTCAGCCGGCCGAACCCGGCTCCCCCGAAAGCTGAGCGTTCCGCAGCACGTAGGCGGCCTGTCCCGGCGTCCGTAGCCGGTACAGCCGTGTCCCGGGCCGCCGCAGCGTCTCTAGCGATGCGGCGATGCTGCGGCGGCTCCGCCGGAACGCCGTCAGCCCCCACAGCAGCATCGAATCCCGCGACAGGAACGTCTGCCGCAGCGTCTCCCGGTTCCCGTTCCACAGCTCCGCGCCCCGGAACGACCGTGACACCGTCCGCCGCGCGAGCCGCCCGTACACCACCGGGAACGGCAGGTCGAGCCACACCACCGTCTCCGCCCGCGGCAGGATGAGGTCGCGCACCAGCCCGTAGTTCCCTTCGAAAATCCAGCCGCCGCGGTGCTGCTCCAGCAGCGCCGCTACGGCCGCCCGGAACTCCTCCCGCGAAAGGTCCTGCCAGCCAGGCCGTGCGTGGTAGACCGCGTCGAGTTCGATGACCGGCAGCCCCAGCCGCTCCCCCAGCGCCCGCGCGAGCGTCGATTTCCCGCTGCCCGACGGCCCGTAGACCGCGACCCGCCGGCCGAACGGCACCGGCCGTTCGGCGCGCTCAGCCGCCATCCGCCTCCCGCGCCAGCGCAGCCATCGCGTCCGTTATTTCCGGCCAGAGCTGCTTCGGCAGGTCGTGCCCCATCCCGGAGAACGTCAGCAGCCGCGCCCCGGGCACCGCCTCCGCCGTCGCCTGCCCGCCGCTCAGCGTCACGAGCGGGTCGGCCTCCCCGTGGATGACCAGCGTCGGCACGCGCACCCCGCGCAGCCCCTCCGTCCGGTCGCCCGTCGCGAGGATCGCGACCAGCTGGCGGGCCGTCCCTTCCGGGTAGAAACACCGGTCGTAGTCGCTCGCGATGCGCGCCCGCAGCTCCGCCTCGTCCGGCGGGTAGCCCGGCGAGCCGATGATCGTCCAGGTCTTCAGCCCTTGCTCGATGGCCGCCTCGCGCGTCGCCGGCGGAGGCGCCAGCAGCGCCGCCATCGCCTCCGGCTGCGGCTGCCCCACCGCCGGGTTCCCCGTCGTCGACATGATCGACGTCATCGAGCGCACCCGGCCGCCGTGCCGGATCGCCATGCACTGCACGATCATCCCGCCCATCGAGGCGCCCGCGATGTGCGCCCGTTCGATGCCCAGGTGATCCAGCAGCCCGGCCGCATCGTCCGCCATGTCCCAGAGCGTGTACGAAGCCGTCGAATGGTCGCCCGCCATCGCCTTCGCGATATCCGGCTGCGGCCCGCCCTCGATCTTCGACGACAGCCCGACGTCCCGGTTGTCGAACCGGATGACGTAGAACCCCTTCTCCGCGAGCAGGTCACAGAACGCCGGCTCCCAGAGCGTCATTTGCGCGCCGAGCCCCATCACCAGCAGCAGCGGCCGGCCGCCCGGGTCGCCGTGCGTCTCGTAGTACAGCTGGAGTCCATTCGAAGGTGCGTACGGCATGCACGGGATTCTACGCGCGGCCGCCCCGCCCGCAAGCTCGCGTCCTGCCCTGCTACGATGGACCCATGCCCCGCATCGTCAGCATCACCGAGGCGAAGACCCACCTGTCCGAGCTCATCGACGCCGTCGCCCGCGGCGAAGAGGTCGTGATCGCCCGCCGCGGCCGCCCGGTCGCAGCGCTCCGCCCCGCCCCCTCCCCCGAAGAGATCGCGGCCCGCCGCGCCCGCGGCTTCGGCGCCCTCCGCGGCAAGGTCGTCATCCACGACCCCGACTGGTGGAAACCGCTGAGCGACGACGAGCTGCGCGACTGGTACGGTGACGATTTTGCGCCCGGCAGCCCGCCCTCGTGAACTTGCTCGATACTGCGACGCTGCTCTGGGCCGCCACCAGCCCTGGGCTTCTGTCCCCTCGCGCCCGCGACCTTCTCTCCAGGGCCGGCAGCGTCCTCGTGGTCAGCCCCGTGACCACGTACGAGCTCGCGCAGAAAGCAGCATTCGGGAAGATCGACCTGGCAGTCCCGGCTCCCGGCTTCGTGGAAGCCGCCGCCGACCTCCTCGGCGCCGTGTTTCTCCCGGTCGAACAGCGCCACATGGCCGTGCTCGCCGGGCTCCCCTGGCGCCACCGCGACCCCTTCGACCGCATCCTCGCCGCGCAGGCGATCGCCGAGGGCCTGGCCATCATCTCGCCCGACGCGCCCTTCGATGCCCTCGGCGCGCCCCGCGCCTGGTGACCGTCAGCCGTACACCAGGTTCCGGTCGATGAGCGCCCGGCTGATCACCACGCGCTGAATCTGGCTCGTCCCCTCCACGATCATCAGCTGCCGCGCATCGCGGTAGTGCCGCTCCAGCGGGTGGTCCTTCATGTACCCCTGCGCCCCCAGCACCTGCAGCGCATCGAACGCCACCCGGTTCGCGACCTCCGTCGCGTACGCCTTCGCAATCGAGAGATGGTGCGCATATTCCCGCGTGTACTTCCCCTGGTCCACCAGCCACGCCGCCTTGTAGACGAGGTTCCGCGCCGCTTCGATCTGGATCGCCATGTCCGCGAACATGAACTGGATCGCCTCGAAGTCGATCACCGAGCTGCCGAACGCCTTCCGCTCCCGCGCCCACTCCAGCGCGTAGGCTGCCGCACCCTCCGCCAGCCCCACGCCCCGCGCGCCGACCGTCGGCCGCATCGAGTTCAGCGTCAGCATCGCCACGTTGAACCCCTGCCCCTCGACCCCGCCGAGCAGGTTCTCCGCCGGCACCCGCACGTCCTGGAAGCTGAAGTGCGCCGTCGGGACGCTCCGCACGCCCATCTTGTCGTCCGTACGGTCGATCCGCACCCCCGGCGCGTGCGCGTCCACCACGAAGGCGCTCACGCCCTTCGCGCCCGGGCCGCCGGTCCGCGCGAACACCGTCAGGTAGTCCGCCACCGTCCCGCCGGAGATGTACACCTTGTTCCCGTTCAGGATGTAGTCGTCCCCGTCCCGCACCGCGCGCGTCTCGAGGTTCGCCGCATCCGACCCGTGGTCCGGCTCCGTAAGGCAGAAGGCGGCCTTGGTTTCGCCGCTCGCCAGCCCCGGCAGCCACCGCTGCTGCTGCTCCGGCGTCCCGCCGAAGACGATCGGCCGCGTCGGAAGCCCGCTCAGCACCAGCATCAGCCCCGCGCCGCACTCGTACTTCGCCACCTCCTCGATGGCCAGGCAGAGCGGCAGGATGCCGTTCCCCGTGCCGCCCATCGATTCCGGGATCGCCATCCCCAGCAGCCCGGCCTTCTTGAACGCCTCGAAGAAGTCGTGCGGGTACTCGCCCGTCTCATCGACCTCCTTCGCCCGCGGCGCGATGACCTCGCGCGCAATCCGCCGCGCCGTCTCCTTGATCAGCCGGTGCTCTTCGCTGAGTTCGAAGTCCATCGGGTCGTGCCTCCTGCAGCCTTGCCGGGCTATTGAAGCACGCCCCGCCCGAAAAGGCATGGCAGCCGCGCGCCGCCCTTACTCCCCCGCGGCCGGCAGCAGCAGCACCGCCAGCGTCCCCCGCCCCGGCGCCGATTCGAGCCCCACGAAGCCCCCGTGCCGGCGCGCGATGCCGAGCGCCGCCGGCAGCCCCAGCCCCCGCCCCTGGAACCGGGTCGAATGGAACGGGTCGAACGCCCGCGCCAGCGCTTCGGCATCCATCCCCTCTCCCCCGTCCTCGATGAATACCGCCACGTACCGGCCCGGCGGCGGCTCTGCCGGCTCCCACCGGTGCGGCCGCCGCGGCTGCAGCGCCCCAGCATCGACGAGCGCCGTCCGCACCTCCACCGCGCCCGGTCCGGCTTCCAGCGCATTGTCGACCAGGTTCGCCACCGCCTGCGCCAGCCCCTCCGCCTGCCCCGCGACCGGCGGCAGGCTGGCCGCCAGCGCCACGGAGAGCCGCTGCCGTTCGCCGGGCCCGAACCGCGCCAGCGCGTCCGCCACGCACGCGTTGACCTCCGCAGTCGAGCCAGGATTGCCCGCTGGCGCCGAGTACGCCCGCAGGTCCTGCACCAGCTGCGCCGCCTCCCGCGCCACCGCCTGGATCTCCGCCACCGATTCGAGCTGCTCCGCGGTCAGGTTCTCGCCTTTGCTCAGCAGCCACGCGTTCCCGATGACCGCCGTCAGGTGGTTGTTCAGCCGGTGGGCTACCCCGCCCGAAAGCGCCGCCAGGCTCTCCAGGTGCCGCGCCCGCGCCATCGCCTGCTCCAGCGCCCGCCGCTCCGTGATGTCGTAGAACGTCGTCACGACCGTCTCGACGTCCCCGCCAGGCCCGCGCTCCAGCGGGCTCGCGCTCACGAGCAGCCACTCCAGCCGGCCGTCGCCCCGCCTCACCCCCATCACCACCCCGTGCACCGCCTGCCCCGTTCGCAGCGCCTGCTCGGCCGGGAACTCTTCGAACGGCATCGGGCTGCCGTCCTCCCGCATCGCCTGCCACGTCTCGGCGCTCAGCGTCAGCTCCGCCAGCCGCTCCTGTGCGATGCCGAGGATCGCCAGCGCCGTCGCGTTCGCCACCGGGAACTTCCGCGCGCGGTCGACCACGATCACGCCCGCGTCCAGCCCTTCCACCAGCCGCCGCCGCTCTTCCTGCTCCTCCAGCGCCAGCATCGCCCGGTGCTCGGCCGTCACATCGAGGTAGAAGAAGACCTGCCCGAGCACCGCGCCCGCCGCGTCCCGGAGCGGCTGCGTCGTCACCCGGACGTACCGGCCGTCCGATGTCTCGAACGTCGCCGCGTAGCTTTGGTCGGGCGTGCTCCGCCACCGGACGTTGAACGCCCGCGCCGCCGCCGGGTCCTTCGCCAGCCCCTCGAGCTTCGCCATCCGCTCGAGCACCGGCAGCCGCGACCACGCCTCGTCCAGCCCAGACATCTCGAAGAACCGCCGGCTCGCCCGGATGAACCGCCCGTCCATCCCCACGACGATGATCCCGAACGGCGACCCCTCGAACTGCGCCTCGAGCAGCCGGCTCGCCTCCTCCAGCTGCCGGCGCGCCCGCACCAGCTCCGTCACGTCCCGGTAGTACCAGGCGCGCCCGGCCTGCCCGCCACCGAGGTCGATGGGCCGCGAGTGCATCTCCAGCGTCCGCCCATCCGCCATCTCCACCAGCCCCTGCACCTGGCTCACACCGTCACCCCTCAGCGCATCGAGCTCGCGGAGGAATGCCCCCGGGTCGCGCACCAGCCGCGCCGCCGCTTCCCGGGGCGGGACCGGCCGTCGAAGGGCCATGACCTCGTCGCTCAGCCCCCACATATCCAGGAACGCCCGGTTCCAGAGCACCGCCCGACCCGCGGCATCGACCACGATCATCCCGTCCGGCGCCGCCTCGAAAGCGCCCCGAAGTAATTCGACCGCCGCATGCTCCACGTTCACGCGTCCTCCCCCGCTCGGATCGTCAGCATCTGGTGACCCGCCCGGCATCGGGGAATTCCCGCACTTTGACCCGCTCAGCTCCGCCGCAGCGCCCGCCGGAGCTCCGCCCGGTGGTCCGGGTGGGCCACGGCGATGAGCTCCTCCGCCCGCTCCCGGTCGCTCTTCCCGAACAGCCGCGCCACCCCGTACTCCGTCACGACGTAATCGACGAACTGCCGCGGCACCGTCACCACCGTGCCCGGCGGGTGCTCCGCGACGATGCGGCTGACCGTCCCGTCCTTCGCCGCCGCCGGCAGGAGCGTGATGCTCCGCCCGCCCTTCGCGTACATCGCCCCGATGACGAACTCCAGCTGCCCGCCCGGCCCGCTCCACATCGCCGGCCCGATCGATTCCGCCGCCACCTGCCCCGTCAGGTCGATCGTCATCGCGTTGTTGATCGCCGCCATGTTCTCGTGCGCCGCGATGACCTGGATGTCGTTCGTGTACGCCACGTCCCGCAGTTCGTAGACCGGGTTCTCGTGGATGAACTCGAGGTCCCACTCTGTCGTTGCCGAGAGCGCCGTGGCCACGAACTTGCCCGGGTTCACCGTCTTCCGCGCGCCGGTGATCACGCCCTTCGCCACCAGCTCGTTCAGCCCCGGGATGCTCACCTCGCTGTGCACCCCGAGGTCGACCAGCCCGTCGAACGCCCCCGCCCGCGCCAGCGGCAGCGTCGAAAGCCCGGTCCCGATCTGCAGCGTGTCCCCGTGCCGCAGCAGCTCATTGACGTACCCCGCCATCGCCGGGTGAAACGGGTTCGATTCCCGCGCCGCGCGCACCGGCGGCAGCTCGCCGCCCTCCACGAACGCCGCGATTTCGCTCACGTGAATCCGGTTGTCGCCGCCCGTGCGCGGGTAGCCCGCGAACACCTCCGCCAGCACCGTCCGCGCTCGCCGCGCGTAGCTCCCCTTGTTCCATACGCTCGTCCCGAAGCTGCAGTAGCCGAACCGGTCCGGTGGCGAAACCCCGATGAAGACCACGTCGACGGCGAACCGCCCGCCGCCCCGCTCGTCCTCACCCTTGAACCGCCGGCTGAACGGGATCGAGACGAAATCCGTCGCCCCGCGCACCATCGAGGCCCGCGCCACCGCCGTGTTGAACAGCTCCACGTGCGTCCGGAAGGCCGGGTGCCCCGGCTCATACCAGCCCGGGTCCACGAACGGCGCGCAGGCCAGCACGTCCACGTCGTGCAGCTCCTCCCGCCGCTCCCACAGCGCCGCGCACAGGTTCGGCGTAATCGCCCCGATCGGGATGACCACCGTGTCGCCCGGGCGCACCAGCTGCGCCGCCTCGGCCGGCGTCATCAGCTTCGCGGCGTACTCCTCCGGCCAGTCGAGGTAGCGCGACCGTTCCACGGCGGCGGAGTATACGCGCCCCGCCCGCCCCCGCACGGCC
The DNA here is from genome assembly GCF_026419595.1 of Tepidiforma sp. Taxonomy (NCBI): domain Bacteria; kingdom Bacillati; phylum Chloroflexota; class Tepidiformia; order Tepidiformales; family Tepidiformaceae; genus Tepidiforma; species Tepidiforma sp. The sequence continues at coordinate 27,249 of NZ_JANZZD010000016.1, forward strand.
GCCGTCTGGCACAATCCCCCCACCCCTGCACGCGAGGTTCGCTGTCCATGACCCAGGTCCCCAACCTCCCCGGGATGGGCAACCCGCCCGATACCCCCACCCAGCTCGCCGTCGTCGTCGGCCGCGTCCTCCAGTACGCGCTCCGCGCCACCGACGGCCTCACCGTCGACCAGCTCTGCGACACCCGCGGCGGCCTCACCAACTCCATCGGCTGGGACGTCTGGCACGTCGTCCGCACCATCGACAACATCATCCACTTCGTCTTCGAGCGCGAGCAGCCGGTCTGGCTCCAGCACGCCTTCCACGAGCGCTGGGACCTCCCCCGCGTCGACCAGGGCACCGGCCAGGACCCGCGCGACGCCTACAGCATGCGCTTCCCGCCCCCGGCCGAATTCGACGAGTACACCCGCGCCGTCGAAGCCGCCGTCGTCCCGCGCATCGCCGCCATGAGCGAGGCCTACCTCCGCGAAGTCCAGGTCATCCGCCCGTGGGGGCCTGTCCCCCGCATCGAAGCCATCCTCCACGGCCTCATCGGCCACGGGAACGGGCACCTCGGCCGCGCGAGCTACGCCCGCACCCTCTTCGGCCTGCCCGGTCTCCCTTACTGAGGCCGGCCGTTCGGCCCCAGCGCCGCGGCCTCGATGGCGGCGAGGTTCCGCCCCTCGTTCCGCGCCGCGCGCAGCACGTCGGCCGCGAACAGCGCGATCGCCAGCCACCCCAGCGCGCCCGCGAGCGTCGAGCTGTGCATCCACGCCGTGTACGAGACCGCCCCCGAGGCGAGCCCGGCCCCGGCGCGGATGCCCAGCGCCGCCAGCAGCAGCCAGAACGGCGCCCGCTCGAGCCACCCCGCCGCCCGCGCCTCGGTGCGCGCCACCGCGAACACCGGCGCGATCAGCCGCGCCATCCCGAGGATGAGCAGCGTGATCGGCCCCAGCCCGAAGAGGTGCCGCGCGGCATCGCGCAGCGGCGCCGCCGCATAGCTCCCGTCGGCCAGCATCGCCGCGCCGGCGGCCGCCATCAGCGCCCCGGCCGCCACGCCGGCGAGGTTCGCCGCCAGCACGAACCGCGCCGCTGGCCGCGCCCGCGGCCGCAGCCGGTGCGCCCGCCCCCGCACGGCCCCGGCCAGCGGCAGCCCCCAGAAGAGCCCGGCGCCGCTCAGCGCGAGGCCGGCTCCCGCCAGCCGCGCCGCCGCCGCCCCACCGGCCGCCATCGCGAGCACGAACAGCAACGCGCCGCCGTTCAGCAGCAGCCCCGGCCCCGCCATCGCCGCCCCTGGCGGCGGCCGGCGCCCGAAGAACACCGGCACCGACCGGCTCTGCACGCCGAGGATGAAGTTCCCGATCGCCCCGAGCATCACCGCCCACGCCATCGCATCGTCGAACGCGGCCGGCGCGAGCCCGTCCCCCTCCGCCGCGCGCCCGCCCCACCACGCCGCCAGCGGCGCCCACGCCAGCCACCAGAGCGCCCCGGCCGCCGCGAAGCCCCACCACGCCTCGCCGCGGCCCCGGCCGCCGCGCAGCAGCGTCCAGCCCAGCACCGCCGCGACGCCCGCGCACCCCGCGGCCGTCAGGAGGCCCGCCGCCAGCGCCGCCGCGCCCGCCGCCTCTCCATCGAGCCACGGCACCGCGAACAGCCGCAGCGCCAGCGGCGCGGCCAGCAGCCCCAGCAGCGGCACCGTCACCCGCCCGGTCACCGGGCGCCGCCCCGCGAACCGCGGCACGATGCGGATGGCCATCCCCGCGACGAAGAGCCCCGCCCACCCCTGAAGCTGCAGCCAGCCGTGCGCCTGCACCAGCCGCGGCGCCCGCTCGATGCCCGGCACGGCGTCCGTCGCCGCCAGCGGCATCCAAACCGCCAGCGCGAACCCGCCCAGCAGCGCGCTCGCGAGCGCCGCCGCCACGTATCCGAGGTAGGTCCGGTCCTCCTTCGCGGGCGCCGCGCCCGCCCCCCGCACGAGCGGCGGTTCGAGCGGGATGTCGCCCGCGCGGCTCATGCGGGCCCCTCTGCCGCCATCCCCCGCCCGGCCGCCAGCCGCGCAGCGAGCAGGATCGCCTCCGCCATGCTCGCCCCGCTCGCGATGCCGCGCCCCGCGATGTCGAACGCCGTCCCGTGGTCCACGCTCGTCCGGGTGAACGGCAGCCCCAGGTTCACGCTCACGCTCCGTTCGAAGCCGTGCACCTTCACCGCGATGTGGCCCTGGTCGTGGTACATCACCAGCACGGCGTCGAACTCCCCCGCGATCGCCCGGGTGAACACCGAATCCGCCGGGAACGGCCCCCGCGCATCGATGCCCTCTGCCTGCGCATCCCCCACCGCCGGCGCGATCTCGTCCAGCTCCTCCCGGCCGATGAGCCCGCCCTCCCCGGCGTGCGGGTTCAGCGCCGCCACCGCAATCCTCGGCCCGGCGAACCCCCACCGCCGAAACTCCCGGTCGGTCAGCCGCAGCGCCCGGAGCACGTTCGCGCGCGTCACGTAGGCGCACGCCTCCCGCAGCGGCTTGTGCGTGCTCAGGTGCACGCACCGAAGCCCGCCCGTGGCGAGCATCGTCAGCACCTGCTCCGCGCCGCTCACCCGCTGCAGCACCTCCTGGTGCCCTGTGTCCCGGATGCCCGCCCCCGCGAAGGCCGCCTTGTTCACCGGCGCGGTCACCATCCCGTCCGCCCGGCCGGCGAGGCACGCCCGCGCCGCGAACTCGACCCACCCGTGCGCGAGCTGCCCCGCCGCTGCATCCACCTCCCCGTGCCGCACCGCGAAGCCGTCCCCGGGCAGCGGCTCGATGACCTCGACCTCCCCGCCGCCGAACCGCTCCAGCCACGGCGCGAGCACGGCGCGCAGGCCCACCACGGCGAGCTCCGCCGCTGCGCGCACGTCCGCCCGCGCGAGCGCTTTCGCCGTCACCTCCGGCCCGATGCCGTTCGGGTCGCCCATCGTGATCAGCAGCCGCGGCCGCGCCATGCGCCGAGTATAGGCGTCCGCGCCGGTGCCGCGCGGGTCAGTCCGCCAGCAGCTCCGCGCCCCGCGGCGCCAGCACGGTCGGCCGGATCGCCCCGTGCTGGCCCGCCGTCAGGAGGTCGCGCCACGCCCGCCCGGCCTCGCTCGCGCGCTGGTTCAGCCCCATCCCGCCGATCGGCGCGAGCAGCCCCGCCGCCCGCAGCGCGCTCGCGGCCGCGAAGTTCGCGCCCAGCGACAGCCGCGCCAGCGTCGCCGCGGCCGGCCGCCCGGCCTCCGCCCACGTCTGCCGCGCGGCGTCGAACAGGAGCGTCCGCCCGGCTTCGATGCCGATGAGCGCATCCGCCAGCCGCGCCCGCACGTCATCCCGCTCCGCCAGCAGCCGCGGCCCGCCGTATTCGCCCCGCTCCCGCGCCGAGTCGGCCACCAGCTCGAACAGCCGCAGCGCGATGCCCGGCAGCACCGCCGCCGTCGTCGCCTCCGCGAACTCCACGAACGGCACCCGGAAGACGGTCCCCGGGTGCCACGGTTCGCCCTCGAACACCGAGAACATCCGCTCCTCGGCCACGAAGGCGTCAGCGACCTCGATGTCGTGGCTCGCCGTGCCCCGCATCCCGTTCGCATCCCACGTCGAAAGAGTCCGCACCTGCGCCGGCTCGAACGCCATCGCCCGGATGAGCGGTCCACCGTTCGCGCCCGGCACGGGCTGCCCGCCCTCGGTCACCACGCAGTTCGCCGTAAACGTCGTCGCCCACGGCGCGCCGCTCGCCCACTGCCACCGCCCGCGCACCCGGAAGCCGCCGGGCACCCGCTCCGCCGTCCCGCGCGGGTTCCCCGAGCCGGCGATGACCGCCTCCTTCGGGTCGAACACGGCGTGCGCGGTCGCCTCCTGCATCAGCCCGGCGAACACGCCGCCCCCGGCGCCGATCATCACGCTCCAGCCGAACGAGCCGTCGGCCCAGCCCGCCGCCTCGAACAGCCGCAGCCCGGATTCGAGGTCCAGCTCCAGCCCGCCGAACTCCCGCGGCACCCACGCCTTGAACCAGCCCCGCTCGACGATCGCCGCGACCTGCGCCGGCGTCAGCGCGCTCCGCGCCTCGGCCTCCGCCGCCTCCGCGCGCGCCAGCTCCGCGACCTCCCGGCCGATGACCGCTTCCGGCTCCCACCAGCGCATGCCCCGAGTATACCCGCCCTCCCTGCTCCGCCCCGCCCCGCGCGCTGACCCTCCACCGCCGATTGTGTAGGATGCCCGCTACATAAACCCCAACCCCCGGAGCCTCCATGGAGATCGACCGCATCGTCCGGGTCGATATGACCACGGGCGACATCCGCGAAGAGCGCGCGCCCGCCCACCTCCGCTACCTCGGCGGCCGCGCCCTCGGCGCCCGCCTCCTCCTCGAGGAGACCGACCCGGCCATCCACCCCCTCCACCCGGCAGCCACCCTCGCCATCTGCCCCGGCTTCCTCGGCGGCACCGCCGTTACCACCAGCGGCCGCACCTCCTTCGTCTTCAAGAGCCCGCTCACCGGCGGCATCAAAGAAGCCAACGTCGGCGGCCAGCTCGGTCACCGCCTCGCCCGCCTCGGCATTAAAGCCCTCCTCATCACCGGCGCCTCCCCTTCCGGATGGCAGCGCCTCGATATCGACAGCGCCGGCATCCGCCTCCGCCCGGCGCCCGACCTCGCCGGCCGCTCGAACTACGACCTCCACCGCGAACTCGTCGGCGAAGCGACCGGCTCGCGCGCCGCCGCCACCATCGGCCCCGCCGGCGAGCACCGCATGGCCGCCGCCTCCGTCGCCGTCACCGACCCCGAAGGCCGCCCCACCCGCCACGCCGCCCGCGGCGGCCCCGGCGCCGTCATGGGCGCGAAAGGCCTCAAGGCCATCGTCGTCGACGACACCGGCGCCCCCCGCACCATCCCCGGCCTCCGCAAGGACGACTTCCGCCAGCAGGTCACCAGCTTCTCCAAACTCGTCCTCGAAGACCCCCGCACCCGCAACCTCTCCACCGTCGGCACCGCCGGCGTCGTCCGCTTCGTCAACCGCGACACCATCCAGTCGATGCCCACCCGCAACCACCGCTTCGGCACGTGGGAGCACGCCCACACCATCTCCGGCCAGCACATCGAAGAGCTCGGCGCCAGCCGCGGCGGCAAGATGCTCCCCTGCATGGCCGGCTGCATCATCAAGTGCGCCATCCTCTTCAACGACGAGCACGGCAACCACGTCACCACCGCGCTCGAGTTCGAAACCATCGCCCTCCTCGGCTCCAACCTCGAAATCGGCCCCGCCGACGCCGTCGCCGAGCTCGATCGCCTCTGCGACGACATCGGCCTCGATACCATCGAAATCGGCAACGCCATCGGCGTCGCCATGGAAGCCGGCATCCTCCCCTGGGGCGACTGGGAGGGCACGAAGCGCCTCCTCGAGGAGGTCCGCGCCGGCACCCCGCTCGGCCGCATCATCGGCAACGGCACCGTCCACACCGCCCGCACCTTCGGCATCGACCGCGTCCCCGCCGTCAAAGGGCAGGGTCTCCCCGCCTGGGAGCCCCGCACCCTCAAAGGCATGGGCATCACCTACGCCACCAGCCCGCAGGGCGCCGACCACACCGCCGGCATGGTCACCGCCCGCGGCGTCAACGCCGAAACCCTCGTCAAGCAGAGCCGCCACGAGCAGCTCGTGATGATGGCCATCGACTCCGCCGGCGTCTGCCAGTTCACCAACGCCCTCCCGGCCGACATCGCCGCCTTCGCCAGCACCCGCTTCGATATCCCCTGCGACGACGAAGCCGTCCTCCGCATGGCCCGCGAAGCGATCGACGCCGAGCGCGAATTCAACCGCCGCGCCGGCTTCACCCGCGCCGACGACCGCCTGCCCCGCTGGCTCCGCGAAGAGCCGCTCCACCTCCCCGATGGCCCCGCCGTCTTCGACATCCCCGACGCCCTCATCGACGCCGTCTGGGCCTGAAGCGCCCAGCGCCTGAGCCCCGTCGACATCCCTCGCCCGCCGCGCCACAATCCCCGCTGCCATGAAGGACTACCGCGACATCCTCACCATCAAGCAGCAGCGCCACGGCATCATCCAGCTCAACCGCCCCGAAAAGATGAACGCCCTCAGCCACAACCTCCGCGCTGAGCTCTTCGACGCCGTCAAAGACTTCGAAATGGACCCCGACGTCCGCGTCATCATCATCCGCGGCTCCGGCCGCGCCTTCTCCGCCGGCTACGACCTCTCCGGCATCTCCAAAACCGCCGACGACCGCGACTACGTCGAAAAGCGCTCCGGCCTCCCCAACGTCGGCCCCATCCATCCCGGCCAGGGCCAGTGGCCCCAGCACCTCCTCTCCGGCTACTGGATCCTCTGGGAATGCACCAAGCCCATCATCGCCCAGGTCCACGGCTACTGCCTCGCAGGCGGCACCGAACTCGCCACCATGTGCGACCTCATGGTCGTCGCCGAAGACGCCATCATCGGCTACCCGCCCGTCCGCGCCATGACCCCCGTGGACATCATCTACCACCCCTGGCACCTGCCCATGCGCAAGGTCCGCGAACTCCTCTACACCGGCGACAGCGTCACCGGCCGCGAAGCCGTCGAACTCGGCTGGGCCAACCGCGCCGTCCCCATCGGCCGCCTCTGCGAAACCGCCGAAGCCCTCGCCGAGCGCATCGCCAACATCGATGGCCCGATGCTTCAGATGACCAAGCGCCAAATCAACCGGGCCTACGAAATCATGGGCTTCCGCACCTCCCTCCAGGTCGGTGGCGATATCCAGGAGCTCGGCCGCGTCCGCCCCGGCGGCGAAACCTTCGGCCGCATCGCCCGCGAAAAGGGCCTCAAAGCCGCCCTCGACTGGCGCGACGGCCCCTTCGGCGATTACGGCTGCGCCCCCGCCGACGCCCCCAAACCCGCCGCCGCGACCTGGTAGCCGCCATGGGCGCCGTCCCGCCCCACCTGGCCGAGCGGTTCGCCGCCACCGAACTCCACCGCCTCCTCGGCCTCGAACTCCTCGAGGCGCGCCCCGGCTACGCCCGCATCGCCCTCCGCACCGGCCCCGCCACCCTCTCCGGCGTCGGCGGGGCCGTCCACGGCGGCGTCCTCGCGGCCATGGTCGATATCGCCATGCTCTTCGCTCTCCAGGCCAGCCTCCAGCCCGGCGACGTCCCCAACGGCACCGCCGACCTCGGCATCACTTACCTCCGCCCCGTCCACGGCGCCCGCGCCGAGGCCGAAGCGCACATCGTCCGCAAGGGCCGCACCCTCGCCTACGCCGAAGTCGCCATCACCGACGAACAGGGCAACCTCTGCGCCCGCGGCCGCACCCTCTACGCCCTCCGGCAGGCGCCGCCGGCGCCCGCCTAACCCCCGCCGTCCGCCGCCGCGAACGCCGCATCCACCCGCACGAGCTGCCGCTCCGCCAGCCGCACGAGGAACGCCACGTCCTCCACGCCCGCCACGCTCGTCGCCTGGATCGCGTGCACCACCCGCCCCGTCCGGAAGCAGATCGTCGCGTCCACGAACGTCGGCGCTCCCTCCGAGAACTGCCGCTCGAGGAAGCCGTTCGAACCGTCGCCGAGCTTCGGCACGAGCAGCGGCTCCAGCTGCACGTTCGCCTCTATTGGCAGCCCGCAGGCGAACTCCCGCAGCGACCGCTCCGCCGCCGCCGCGTCCGTGTACAGCGTCGAAATCGCAGTCACCGCCAGCACCGGCCCGAGCCCCTGCGGCCCGAACAGCGTCACGAAGTTCCGCTGCCGCCCCTGCGCCTCCAGCTGCCGCAGCTTCGCCTCCACATCGTCCGTCTGGAACACCGAGGCCCACGCCTCGTTCTCGAACTCCCCCGGGCTCTGCTGTTCGAACCCGGGCGGCAGGTCCGCCGCCTGCAGCGCCATCGCCTCCAGGTCGTACGCATCATCCGCCAGCCCCGCGGGGTAGGCCGTGCCGCCGTCCCCGCAGCCGGCGACCAGCAGCGCCGCGCCGGCGACCAGTGCACCAATCCCGAAACCGCGCATCAGCGTGCCCTTCTCCAGCGATTGCCCTATCGTACGCCAGCAGCCGCCCCGCGGCGCACATCCCCGGAGGTCTCCGCCCCATGCCCCTCAGCGTCGAAGACCAGCTCGCCATCCAGCAGCTCTACGCCCGCTACAACCACGCCATCGATTCCGGCGACGGCGCCGCCTGGGCCGCCTGCTTCACCCCCGACGGCACCTTCTCCTCCGCCACCGGCACCTTCACCGGCCGGGACCAGCTCCAGGGCTTCGGCGCCGCCTTCGCCACCCGCATGAAGGCCCGCCACTGGACCAACAACCTCGTCCTCGAAGGCGACGCCGACGCCGCCCGCGGCTCCTGCTACCTCATGCTCCTCCGCCTCACGCCCGGCGAACAGCCCCCCGCCTCCATCCTCGTCACCGCCATCTACCGCGACGAACTCCGCCGCACCGCCGACGGCTGGAAGTTCGCCAGCCGCACCGTCGTCGGCGACAGCTGAGCCCACGCCCGGCGCGCCGGCCACCGCATGAAGTCGCTCCTCGCCTTCGCCATCGTCACCTTCTTCGCCGTGACCATCGTGATGGCGGTCGTCTTCCGCGACCGGCGCGCCCGCGATACCCTCCGCTTCCTCCGCAACGTCGCCTACGGCTACATCATCGCCATCGTCCTCATCGCCGCCTGGCGCCTCTGGCTCAGCTGACGTGCGCGTCCTCATCGCTCCCCAGGAGTTCAAAGGCAGCCTCGCCGCCGACGAAGCAGCGGCCGCCATCGCCGCCGGCATCCGCGCCGCCCGCCCCGCCTGGCAGCTCGACCTCCTTCCGCTCTCCGATGGCGGCCCCGGCCTCCTCGATGCGCTCCGCCGCGCCGTCCGCGCCGATTCCGCGGCGGCCGTCGTCCACGATCCCCTCGGCCGCCCGGTCCTCGGCCGCTACCTCCGCCTCCGCGAATCCGGCGACGCCGTCATCGAAGCCGCCCAGGCCAACGGCCTCTTCCACCTGAAGCCCGAAGAGCGCGACGCCCTCCGCGCCGATACCTTCGGCGTCGGCGAGCTCATCGCCGCAGCCGCCGCCGATGAACCCCCGCGCATGCTCATCGGCGTCGGCGGCAGCGCCACCACCGACGGCGGCGCCGGCGCCCTCCGCGCCCTCGGCGCCCGCTTCCTCGACGCCGCCGGCGCCGAACTCCCGCCCGGCGGCGGCCCGCTCGCCCGCGTCGAACGGATCGACTGGCGCCCGCCGCCATGGCTCGGCCGCTTCCCCATCGTCGTCGCCGCGGATGTTCGCTCGCCCCTCTGCGGTCCGGCCGGTGCGGCCCGCGTCTTCGCCCCCCAGAAAGGCGCCGCCCCCGCCGAGGTTGACCTCCTCGAAGAGGCCCTCGAACGGTTCGCCGCCGTCGTGCGCCGCGTCACCGGCGTCGACCTCCGGGGTCTCCCCGGCGCCGGCGCGGCTGGCGGTCTCGCCGGCGGCCTCCACGCCTTCCTCGGCGCGTCCATCGAGAGCGGCTTCGACATCGTCGCCGGCGTCACCCGCTTCGCCGACCGCCTCGCCGCCGCCGACCTCGTCATCACCGGTGAAGGCAGCTACGACGAGCAGTCGCTCGCCGGCAAGGTCACCGGCCGCGTCCTCGAGGCCGCCCGCGCCGCTGGCAAGCCCGCGGTGGTCTTCGCCGGCCGCGCCAGCCTGCCCGGCGCCCGCACCATCGCCGAACTGGAACCCGACCCTGCCCGCGCCATGGAGCGCGCCGCCGGCCTCCTCCGCCAGCTCGCTGCCGCCTGGGCTGCCGAGCAGGCCGCCTGAATCAGCCGGCCCGCCCGCTGTGCCGGCTCCAGAGCCGCAGCGTCTCCCGCAGCCGCTCCGCCGTCCGCTCGTCCACCGCCCCTTCCCCCAGCACGCAATCGTTCAGGTGCCGCTCCAGCACCAGCTGCCCCGCGCTCTCCAGCCCCGACCGCGCCGCCAGGAGCTGCGTCAGCACATCCTCGCAGCACCGCTGCTCCTCCAGCATCTTCCGCAGCCCGCGCACCTGCCCCTCCACCCGCGCCAGCCGGTCCAGCAGCCGCTTCATCTCCTCATCGTTCACGCGCCGCCTCCATCCCGGGGCTTGACTCGGTATACCCCTCGGGGGTATAGTCGCACTACCGGTCCATCACCGCAATCCCCGCGGCAGCCACGCCGGGAAAGGAACCACCCACATGTCCGAAGTCCGCGAAGTCACCGACGCCACCTGGGAACACGACGTCGTCAAGTCCGACCTGCCCGTCCTCGTCGATTTCTGGGCGCCCTGGTGCGGCCCCTGCCGCATGGTCGCCCCCATCGTCGAAGAGCTCGCCCAGGAGTACGCCGGCAAGGTCAACTTCCTCAAGATCAACACCGACGAAAACCCGATGGTCCCCGCCAAGTTCGGCATCCGCTCCATCCCCTCCCTCCTCATCTTCAAGGGCGGCGAACTCAAGGGCACCATCGTCGGCTTCCGCCCCAAGAGCGACCTCAAGAAGCGGCTCGACGAAGCCCTCGCTTGAGCCCGGCACCCCACCGGCACCACCCCCAGCGGCCGCCCGGGCAACCGGCGGCCGCTTCCACTCCCCGGAGCACCCCATGAGCGACTACGACATCGCCATCATCGGCGCCGGCGGCGCCGGCCTCACCGCCGCCATCTACGCCGCCCGCGCCCGCCGCAAGACCATCATCTTCGAAGGCAAGGTCATCGGCGGCCAGATCGCCACCACCGACATCGTCGAAAACTTCCCCGGCTTTCCCGACGGCGTCAACGGCTTCGACCTCGCCCAGCTCATGTTCCGCCAGGCCGAGAAATTCGGCGCCGAATTCGCCTACGAGCCCGTCGACCGCCTCACCCCGCTCCCCGGCGGCGGCTTCGAACTCGCCACCTCCGAGCGCACCATCACCGCCCGCGCCGTCATCGTCACCGCCGGCGCCGATTACAACAAACTCGGCGTCCCCGGCGAAGCCGAATTCACCGGCCGCGGCGTCTCCTACTGCGGCACCTGCGACGCCGCCTTCTTCGCCGGCAAAGACGTCATCGTCGTCGGCGGCGGCGATTCCGCCATCGACGAAGGCCTCTTCATCACCCGCTACGCCAGCACCGTCACCGTCGTCCACCGCCGCGATACCCTCCGCGCCAGCGCCATCCTCCAGGAGCGCGCCTTCGCCGAGCCGAAGATGCGCTTTCGCTGGAACACCGTCGTCGACGCCATCGAAGGCACCGAGAGCGTCGAGCGCGTCCGCCTCCGCAACGTCGTCACCGGTGATACCGAGACCGTCCCCATCGACGGCGTTTTCATCTTCATCGGCCAGACGCCCAACTCCCACCTCCTTCAGGGCCTCATCCCGCTCGACCCCGGCGGCCACGCCATCGTCGACCTCGACATGACGACCGCCCTCCCCGGCCTCTTCGTCGCCGGCGACCTCCGCACGAAGGCCGCCCGCCAGCTCATCAGCGCCGCCGGCGACGGCGCCACGGCCGCCATCAGCGCCGAACACTACCTCGCCGAACTCGACGCGCGCCCCGAGCGCCACGCATAACGCACGCCCGGGCCGGCGAAACCCGCCGGCCCGCCTTCGCAAGCCGCCCGCGACCCGCTAGGATCCGCGCATGCCGCTCTACGAGTTCAAGTGCGCGAAATGCGGGGCCATGGCCGAGGTCTTCACCCGCACCGTCCTCGCCCAGGTCGAGCCGCCCCCCTGCCCCGAGGCCGGCGGCCAGCGCGGCCACGAGATGCGCCGCATCGTCAGCGCCTTCGTCCGCCACCAGACCCTCAAGGACAAGATCGCCGAGGCCGAGGCGAAGTACGGCAAGGAAGTCGATGCCGCCATGGGGCCCGCGCCCGACGTCGGCAAGTACGCCCGCCGCTACGAAAAGCTCGCGAAAGACCTGCCGCCCGAGCCGAACTGACCGCCCGCCCGCCTACTCCCCGATGAGGTGGCGCAGCTTCCGCGCCGCCTCCGCGTCGATCACCTCGTCTTCGAACCGCGCCGCCCACGCCCCCTCGGCGCGCGCCGCCTCGTACGCCTCCACCGCCGCGTTCGCCCGCTCCTTCACGAGCGGCCCCGGCGCAAACGCCGCGTTCGCCGTCACCACGTACCGCACGTCCGGCAGCACTGCCCCCGCGAAGCCGTGCTGCGCCAGGTACGTCAGCTCCAGCCCGTCGCTCGTCACCAGCGGCATGATGCCCAGCCCCCGGCAGACGGCCACCACCTTCCCCCGCGCGTATGCCAGCCGGTCGCCCCGCTGCTCCGGCCGTGCGCCGAGGTCGCGCGCCAGCCGTTCGGCGTGCAGCACCAGCCCGCCCACGCGCGGCGCGGCCATTGCGATCTGCTCCGCGTGCAGCAGCCCGCGCGCCGTGTCGATCACCGGGAAGACCGCCGTGTCGCCGGGCTCGATCCCCCGCCGCAGCTCGAACTCCCGCAGCGCGACCGCCATGTCCCGCACGTCCTGCGGCTCCACCGCGTGGGGGAGCAGCACCCCGCGCACCAGCGGGCTCAGCAGCGCATCGAGGTCGTCGCGCAGCAGCCGCGTTTTCGGGTGGTTCACCATCACGAGCGCGGCCTTCTCCGCCTGCCCGGCGGCACCCAGCACCGCCGCAGCGTTTCGCCGCGCCTCGTCCAGCGGCACCCGCGCATCCGCCACGCTCAGCAGCAGCGCGTCCGCCGCCGAGCCGAGTGCCTCCTGTGCGGCGTCCAGCCCGCCGCTCCCGATGGCGACGATGCTGCGCAGCCGCCTCACCGGTTCGCCCCGCCGCCGATGTAGCCGCCCACGATGATCGGCGGCGGCTCCAGCGCCGCGAGGTGGAGGTCGCCAACCAGCGCCATCACCCCCTGCAGGTGGTCCAGCGCGTGGCGGTACATCACCTCCGCGATCCACTGGCAGGTCAGCGGCCCCCAGCGCGTATCCGTCCGGTAGCGCGTCCACGTCGCATCGCCCATCGCCCGGAAGATCGCCAGCTCCTCATCCCGCATCCGCTGGATGTCGGCCATGATCGTCCCGACCGGCTCATCCGGGTCGTACCGCCGCTCCCGCCACTCCCGCCGGCTGTAATCGCGCGGGTCCAGCATCTCCGGCACCGTCGCCCACCGCAGCAGCGGCAGGTAGACCTCCTGCTCCATATCGCGCAGGTGCGAAAGGTGCTCGTGGATCGACCACTCGCCCGGCACCGGCCGGTAGTGCGCCTGCTCCGCCACGAGCCCCCGCACCACCCAGGCCAGGTCGTCGGTCACCGAACGCAGCCGCGCCGTCAACTCCGTACGGTACGTCCCGATTTCGCTCACGTGCGCCTCCATCCCCGCTGGGCGCCAGTCTACGCGAAATCGATCACCAGCGCGAGCAGTTTCCGCCTGCCGCCTACAGGATCGGCAGGTACTCCCGCAGCTCGAAATCCGTCACGTGCCGCCGGTAGCGCTCCCACTCGATCCGCTTGTTCGCGATGAGGCTCTCGAACACATGGTCCCCGAGCGCCTCGCGCAGGAAGCTCGACTTCTCCGCCACCTCGATCGCTTCGATGAGCGAGCCCGGCAGCATCTCGATCCCCCGCGCGGCCCGTTCCGCCGGCGTCATCTCGAAGACGTTCTCCTCCACCGGCGGCGGCAGCGGCCGCTCGTTCTCGATCCCGTCCAGCCCCGCCGCCAGCATCACCGCAAACGCGAGGTACGGGTTGCAGGCCGCGTCCGGCGAGCGGTACTCGATGCGCGTGTGGATCTCCTTCCCCGGCTTGTACTCCGGAATCCGAATCAGGTCGCTCCGGTTCCGCCGCGCCCAGCTCAGGTAGACCGGCGCCTCGAACCCCGGCAGCAGCCGCTTGTAGCTGTTCACCCACTGGTTCGTCACCAGCGTGATCGCCCGCGCATGGTGCAGCAGCCCCGCGATATACCCCTTCGCCACCGCGCTCAGGTGGTACGGGTCGTCCGGGTCGAAAAAGGCGTTCCGCTCCCCCTTGAAGAGCGACTGGTGGACGTGCATCCCGCTCCCGTTCACCCCTTCGATCGGCTTCGGCATGAAGGTCGCGTACACCCCGTTCGCCGCCGCGATCTCTTTCACCACCAGCCGGTACGTCATCGCCGCGTCCGCCATCGTCAGCGCGTCGGTATACCGCAGCGTGATTTCGTGCTGGCTCGGCGCTACCTCGTGGTGGCTGTACTCCACCTCGATCCCCATCGCCTCCAGCGTCAGCACCGTCTCCCGCCGGAGGTCGCTTCCCCCGTCGCTCATCTGGTCGAAGTACCCGCCCCGGTCGAGCGGCACCGGCTCGCTCTCCGAGGCGAAGTAGAAGTACTCCATCTCCGGGCTGACGTAGAACGTGTAGCCGAGGTCCGCCGCCCGCTTCAGCTGCCGCTTCAGCACGTACCGCGGGTCGCCCTCGAACGGCTCGCCCCCCGGGTACGTGATATCGCAGAACATCCGCGCCACGCTCGCCTCTTTCGGACGCCACGGCACCAGCTGAAACGTCGCCGGGTCCGGCTTCGCCACCATGTCCGACTCATCGATGCGGGCGAACCCCTCGATGCTGCTCCCGTCGAAGCCCATCCCCTCCTCGAGCGCCTTCTCCAGCTCCTCCACCGTGATCGCAAAGCTCTTCAGCGCCCCCACGATATCCGTGAACCAGAGGCGGATGAACTTCACGTTGTGTTCGCGGCAGGCAGAGAGGACGTACTCAGCGGATTCGTTCATCGGCAGCGGCTCCCGGCGCGCCCCGCGCGCCACCCGGCAGTGTACCGAACCCGTGTTACGGGGAGATTGCCCGGCCGCGCCGGCGCGGCCCTCCCCCGTTCAGCACCCGCCCGAAGAGGTCGTACTCCGCGGCATCCTCGATGCGCACCCGCACCCGCTCCCCCGGCTCGGCCCGGCCCCGCGCGAACACCAGCCCGTCCACTTCCGGCGCTTCCCGGTAGGTGCGCCCGGCGACGACCGGCCGGCCGTCCTCGTCCTCCCCGGTCCCCTCGACCAGCAGATCCAGCTCCCGGCCGATGAACCGCGCCGCCCGCCGCGCCGAGATCGCCTGCTGCATCGCCATGAACCGCTCCCGCCGCTCCGCCTTCACCTCGTCCGGCACCTGCCCGTCCATCCCGTACGCCCCCGTCCACTGCTGCCGCGAATAGGTGAAGCAGCCCGCATGGTCGAACTCCACCGCCTGCGCGAACGCCAGCAGCTCCTCGAACTCCGCCTCCGTCTCCCCCGGGAACCCGGCGATGAACGACGTCCGCAGCACGATGTCGGGCATCGCCGCCCGCAGCTCCTCGATGAACCGGTACACCTTCTCGAGGTTGTGCGGCCGCTTCATCCGCCGCAGCACCGCCTCGCTCCCGTGCTGCAGCGGCACGTCGAGGTAGTGCACCACGTTGGGCAGCTCCGCCATGGCCGCGATCAGCTCCGGCGTCACCCGGCTCGGGTAGGCGTACATCAGCCGCAGCCACGTCCCCGGCACCGCCTCGCTCAGCATCCGCAGCAGGCCCGGCAGCCCGCTCCCCACCGGCATCCCGAGATCCTCGCCCCACGCCGTCGTGTCCTGCCCGACGAGCACCAGCTCCTTCGCGCCGGCGCCAGCCAGCCGCTGCGCCTCCTTCACCAGCAGCCCCGCCGGTGCGGAGCGCAGCCCGCCCTTGATTTTCGGAATCACGCAAAACGTGCACGGCGCATCGCACCCGTCCGAAATCTTCAGGTACGCGCTCGGCCCCGCGACCCGGACGTTGCTCTCCGGGATGTCGTAAATCGCCTCCACGTCCACCTGCAGCAGCTTCGCCACCTCGTGCCACTGCCCCACGCCGAAGACGTGGTCGATGCCCGGTGTCCCCTCCTTCACCTCCCGCCCGTACAGCTGCGTCATGCACCCGGCGACGATGAGCGTCTGCCCGTCCCGCTTCGCCGCCGCCAGCTCCTTCACTGCCGCCATCGATTGGGCCTGGCTCTGCTCGATGAACCCGCAGGTGTTCACGATGATCGCGTCCGCCTCCCGCGGGTCTGCGACCGGCAGCAGCTCGCCGCCCTCCAGCAGCCGCGCCAGGTGCGAGCTGTCCACGTCGTTCTTCGGACAGCCCAGCGTCACGAGGTGATACGTCCGCGGCACCGCCATCACTGCCCCTCGCTCACGACGATCTGCACCCGGGAGCCGGCCGCCATCTCCACGTCCGGCGCCGGCGACTGGTCGATGACCGTCCCCGCCGGCTGATTGCTCTTCACCCGCTGCACCAGCGGCTCGTACCCCGCCTCCCGGATCGCCAGCACGGCCACGCTCTCCTGCACGCCGCGGACGTCCGGCACGAGCCCCGGCGTCACCGGCAGCCCGCTCGAACCCGTCGGCGTCGAACCCGCCGCCTGTGTCGGCACCGGCGTGTTCCCCAGCGAGCCCGGCGGCGTCGTATCGTTGCCCCCCGCGAGGTTCGCGAGCAGGTAGGCCACGAACACCACCCCGAGGATCGCCGCGATCGCCACGATCGCGATGAACGCCGAGCGCGTCTGCGCCGCCGGGTCCGGCTTGATCCGCCGCGCCGGCGCCGGCACCCCGATATCGACCCCGATGATCGGCTCGTAGCTGCCCCCGGCAGGCTCGGCCGCCGGCCGCCGCGGCGGTGCCGCCCGGCCGATCACGGGCTCCTCCTCGCGCGGTGCCGGCCGGCCCGGTCCCGGCCGCGGCCCGCCCGGTCCCGTCGCGGCCGCCGCGCCCGGCTTCGTCCGCCATGCCGGCCGCGAGGCCGAGACCGGGCTGATCGGCCGGTCCATGCTCGGCCGCTGCGGCTCCGCCTCCCGCCCGTACGGGTCGTCGTCCTCCCGCGGGAACATCGCCAGCATCTCCTGCGGGTCCAGCCCCAGGTACTGCGAATACGACCGCAAAAACCCGCGCGCATACACCGGCGCAGGTATCACATCGAACTGCTCCGCCTCCAGCGCCGCCAGGTAGCGGCGCGAAATGCGCGTGTCGCGTTCAGCATCCTCGAGCGTCAACCCGCGCGCCTCCCGCGCGCGCGTCAACAGGCTCCCCAGTTCACCCATAGGCCGTCGTGCCCCAGCAGGGGTATCGCGAACGTATCAGGTTCCACCCCTAAACGGTAGACGAACGAAAACCGCCCTATCCCATCCCGTCATTCGCCGTCTTCCCGGTCCAGCAGCCGCGTGATCCACTCCACGCCCGCCCCGGGGCCGAGCGCCACCTGCCCCGTCGCCCGCAGCTCCTCCAGCGCCCGGCGGAACTCCTCGAAGTGCCGCAGCATCACCCCCAGCTGCAGGTAGACGCGGTAGCCCAGGGCCGCCGCCTCCGCCGGCGTCAGCAGCCAGGAATTCAGCACCATCGGCACGTCCGCCAGCTCTGCCGCTGCCCAGGCGATCGTTTCCCGGTCCTTCAGCCCGTCGAGGAAGACGAGATCCGCTCCGGCAGCGAAATACCGGCGCGCCCGTTCGGCCGCCGCCTCCCGCCCCAGCGGGGCCAGCGCATCCGTCCGCGCGATGATGACCGTCGCCGGGTGGCGCCGCGCCCGCACGGCGGCCCGCACCTTCAGCTCCATCTCCTCCGCCGGGATGGCCCGCTTCCCTTCGAGGAAGCCGCACCGCTTCGGCCACTCCTGGTCCTCGAGGTGCAGCGCAGCGACGCCCGCCCGCTCGTACAGCTCCACCGTCCGCGCCACGTTCGCCTCGTTCCCGTAGCCCGTATCGGCATCGGCGATGACCGGCACCCGCACCGCTCCCGCCACCCGCGCCGCGTTCGCCGCCATCTCGCCCAGCCCGATGAGCCCCCGGTCCGGCAGCCCCCACGATGCCGCCGTCCCGAAGCCGCTCATGTAGACCGCCGCGAACCCTGCCGCCTCCGCCAGCCGCGCCTGCACGCCGTCGAACACGAACGGCGCCACCACCAGCCCCTGCTCCATCAGCGCGCGCAGCCGCGCCCCCGGAGATTCGCCTGGCGCGCTCACCCTGTCGTCCTCCCGGCCGTCGCGGTCCGCATCGCGCGCGGATTCTCGGCCTGCCCGGCCGCCATGTCCACCGCTCACCCGGCCCGCCGGAGGTGGATCGCCGCCCAGTCCCGCTCCAGCCGCGTCTCGACCGCTTCGAACCCCGCCGCCGCGCACGCTGCCGCCACCCGCGGCACGTCCGGCTCGAGCACGCCCGAGAGCAGCAGGTCGCCGCCCGCGCGCACCGCCCGCTCGAACACCGGCACGAGCCCGATGTTCGCGTCCGGGCTGATGTTCGACACGACGAGGTCGTACGCCGCCGCGATGTCGCCAGGCTCGAGCCGCCCTGCCCGCACCCGCACCTGTCGCTCGACGCCGTTCGCCGCGCAGTTCGCGGCCGCGACCTCCGCCGCCACCGGGTCGATGTCGATCGCGTCGACTGCCGCCGCGCCCAGCTTCACGGCCGCAATCGCGAGGATGCCCGACCCCGTCCCGACGTCCAGCACCCGCGCCCCGGGCCGCACGAGCCCGTCCAGCATCGCGAGGCAGAGCCGCGTCGTCTCGTGATGGCCGGTGCCGAACGCCTGTCCCGGGTCGAGCCGGATGACGATCTGCCCGTCCGCCGGCTCGTGCTCCACCCACGACGGCACCACCACCACCCGGCCGCCCGTCTCCACCACCCCGAAGAACTCCCGCCACGAAACGGCCCAGTCCTGCTCGTAGATCGGCCGCGCGCTCAGCTCCACCGACGGGTACGCCTCCATCGCCCGCCGCAGGTCCTCCACCAGCACCGCCCCCAGCTCCGACGACGGAAGGTAGCAGCGGATCAGCACCGGCTCCCCGCCCCGCACCCGGAACCCCTGCTCCGGCCCGAGGATGTCGACCGGCTCCTCGATGCTGATCCCGCCCGGCGAGACCCCGCGCACGATGTCCGCTACCGCATCGGCCAGCGCCGGCGGCGTTTTCGCCGTGATTTCGAACCAGAGGTGCGTCACCCGGCTGCCTCAGCCCGCCATCGCATCGCGGATCCGCTCGAAGAACCCCTTGTGCCGCTTCGGCAGCGTCGGCGTTCCCATCGTCTCCGCCAGCTCTTCCAGCAGCTTCCGCTGGTGGTCGGTCAGCTCCTCCGGCACCACCACCGTCACCCGCACGATGAGGTCGCCCCGCCCCGCGCCCCGCAGGTGCGGCACGCCCTTCCCGCGGATGACGAACTCCTCGCCGCTCTGCGTCCCCGCCGGGATCTCGAGCGCCATCTCGCCCTCGAGCGTCGGGATCGTCACCTCCGCTCCCAGCGCCGCCTGCGCGATGTTCACCGGCAGCTCCAGCACGAGGTGGTCCTCCACCCGGTGGAACCGCTCGTGCGGCGCCACGCTCAGCGCCACGTACAGGTTGCCCGGCTCCCCGCCCCGGGGCCCGGCCTCCCCTTCGCCCGTTAGCCGGATCTGCGCGCCGTCATCGACGCCCGCAGGCACCTTCACCACGATCCGCCGCGCCTCCCGCGTCCGGCCGCTCCCCCGGCAGACGGCGCACGGGTTCGTGATCACCCGGCCTTCGCCCTGGCAGCGGGGGCACGTCATGACGTTGACGAACTGCCCGAAGAAGCTCTGCTGCGCCCGCCGGATTTCGCCCGCGCCGTTGCATTCCGGGCAAACCGCCGGCGCGCTCCCCGGCTCCGACCCGCTCCCGCCGCAGGCCGCGCACCGCTCCAGCCGCTGGTACTCGATCTCCTTCTCGCAGCCGAAAACCGCCTCTTCGAACGTCAGCCGCAGCGTGTAACGGAGGTCGTTCCCCCGCTGCGGGCCGCGCCGCCGCCCGCGCCGCGCCGACCCCCCGAAGAACGCATCGAAGATGTCGCCGAAGCCTTCGAAGTGCGCGAACCCGTCGAAGCCCGCCGCGCCGCCGGCGCCACCCTCCACCCCGGCGTGCCCGAAGCGGTCGTACATCGCCCGCTTCTGCTCGTCCCCGAGCACCTCGTACGCCTGGTTGATCTCCTTGAACTTCTCGGCAGCATCGGGCGCCGGGTTCCGGTCCGGGTGGTACTCCATCGCCAGCTTCCGGAACGCCCGCTTGATCTCGGCCTGGTCCGCCGTCCGCGGCACGCCGAGCACGTCGTAGTAGTCGCGCTGACCCGTCGCCATCGATTAGCAGTGTAGCAAACCGAGTGCCAACGCCCCCGGCAGCGGGCCAGCGCCTCCTGCCGCGCCCCCTACCGGGCGATGAAGCCGCCGTCGACCGGCAGCGCCGCGCCCGTCACGAACGACGACTCATCGCTCGCCAGGAACAGCGCCAGCGCCGCCACTTCTTCCGGCGTGCCCATCCGGCCCACCGGTTCCGTCGCCGCCAGCTGCGCCTCCGCATCCGGCGAGGTGCTCGTGAACCGCTCTACCATCGGCGTCCGGATGACGCCCGGGCAGATCGCGTTCACCCGGATGCCCTGCAGCGCGTACTCGAGCGCGGCCGTCTTCGTCATCTGCACCACGGCCCCCTTCGAGGCCGTGTACCCCACGATGCCCGGGAAGCCCACCAGCCCCGCCACCGACGCCGTGTTGATGATCGAGCCGCCGCCCGTCTCCAGCAT
This sequence comes from Tepidiforma sp., assembly GCF_026419595.1. Classification (NCBI taxonomy): domain Bacteria; kingdom Bacillati; phylum Chloroflexota; class Tepidiformia; order Tepidiformales; family Tepidiformaceae; genus Tepidiforma; species Tepidiforma sp. The sequence goes on from NZ_JANZZD010000016.1 coordinate 47,649, forward strand.
CAGCGGGATGCCGTACTTCATCCCGAGGAAGACGCCCTTCGCGTTCACCGCCAGCACCCGGTCGAACTCCGCCTCCTCGTAGTCCGCCGTCGGCGCCTGCGCCCCTTCGATGCCCGCGTTGTTGAACAGCACGTCGAGCCGCCCGTAGAGCGCCTTCGTCCGCTCCATCATCTCCCGCACATCGGCCGCCTTCGAGACGTCGACCGTCATCGCCGCCGCCTGCGCCGGCCCGATCTCCATCGCCGTCGCCGCTTCGGCGCCCGTCACGTCGGCGCAGACCACCTTCGCGCCCTCGGCCGCGAACAGCTTCGCCGCCGCCTTGCCGATGCCCGAGCCGGCGCCCGTCACGATCGCCACCTTGCCGTCCAGCCGTCCCATTCCGGTCACCTCCAGTGCATGCTTCGCGGGCATTCTGCCCCATCCGCATGAACCGATTCGCGTCCGAACGGCCGCTCCCCGGCGTCCCTTCGGCCGGTTCGCCGGCTCAGTCCTGCCCCGGGTACCGCCACGGGCTCGCCGCCTCGTAGGCCGCGCTCACCCGCAGCAGGAACGCATCCGCGAACCGCGGCGCCACCGCCTGCAGCCCGACCGGCAGCCCGTCCGGCGCCAGCCCTGCCGGCAGCGAGGCCGCCGGCAGCCCGAGGAAGTTGAACGGGTAGGTGAACGGGATGAATCCCGCTGGCCCCACCTCCTTCCCCCCGATGACCGAGGGCGGCGGACCCTCCGCCGCGAACGCCGTCGCCGCCGTCGTCGGCGTCAGCAGCAGGTCGTACTGCGCGAAAAACCGCGTCATCTGCCGGTTCACCTGGTGCCGCTGCTCCAGCGCCCGCGCCACGTCCACCGCCGTGAACCGCCGCCCGACCTCCGCGAACCGCACGAAGCCCGGCTCCAGCTTCGCCCGCTGCTCCGCCGGCATCTCGTCCACCAGCCGCGTATCGCCCGCCGCCGCAATCGTCATCCAGGCCTCCATCGTGTCGCCGAATCCCGGCTGCGCCTCTTCCAGCTCTGCCCCGACTGCCGCCGCCAGCCGCTCCGCCGCCGCCCGCGCCACCCGCGCCACGTCCGGGTCGACCGCCGCATAGCCGAGGTCCGCGCTCCACGCCACCCGCCGCAGCCGCGGCGCCGGCCCGAGCACGGCCGCCTCGAAGCCGGTCGGCCCGTCCAGCACTTCCGGGTCATCCGGGTGCGGCCCCGCCGCCGCGTCCAGGTAGCGCGCGGCATCCCGCACGGTCCGCGCCATCGGCCCCAGCGTCGAAAAATACCCCCACGTCGGCGCGTGCTCCCCCGCCCGCGGGATGCGGTGCGCCGTCGGCTTGATGCCGTAGCAGCCCGTCATCGCCGCCGGGATCCGAATCGATCCGCCGCCGTCGCCCGCCGTCGCCAGCGGCACCATCCCGGCCGCGACCGCCGCGCTCGAACCCCCGCTCGAGCCGCCCGGGGTCTTCGCCGGGTTCCACGGGTTCCGCGTCGGCCCCCACAGCCGGTTCTCGGTGAACCCCTTGTAGCCGAACTCCGGCGTGTTCGTCTTCCCCACGATCACCGCCCCCGCCGCCCGCAGCCGCGCCACCTGTACCGAATCCGCCTCCGCCACCTGCCCTTCGAACGCCCGCGAGCCGTAGGTCATCACCAGCCCCTTCGCCGGCTCGAGGTCCTTCACGCCGATCGGCACCCCCGCCAGCGGCCCCGGGTCCTCGCCCGCCGCCACCAGCGCATCGATCGCCTCCGCCTGTCGCAGCGCCCCCTCCGCATCGACCTGGATGAAGGCGTTCAGCGGCGGGTTCAGCTCCGCGATGCGCGCCAGCGCCCGCTCCGTCACCTCCCGCGCCGTCCACTCCCCGCGCCGCACCCGTTCCGCGATCTCCCAGGCCGGCATCCATCGGTCCATTCGTGCGTCCCTCCGTGCGTGCTGCGCGCCGCCCCGCGCCCCGCGCATTGTAGCCCTCGCGTCCGCCGTTTCGGGGCCGCCCGGCCCCTCTCCTGCCGCCTCCCGCCGCCTACGCTGTCTCGGGGTTCCCCCGATTGCCGGGGCATGCCCGTCCGTGGTTCCCTCGATGCGGCCCGCCAGCCGCGGAGGTTCGCCGTGAAGCTTGCCGAAGTCCTCGCTACCAAAGGCACCGGTGTCGCCTGCATCGCCGCCGATGCCCCGGTCTCCGCCGCCATCGCCGAGCTCGCCGCCCGCAACATCGGCGCCCTCGTCGCCCTCGATGCCGCCGGCGCCGTCGCCGGCATCCTCTCCGAACGCGACATCGTCCGCGCCCTCGCTGCCGGCCGCCCGCTCGACCGTCTCGCCGTCGCCGACCTCATGACCCCCGGAGTCATCTGCGGCCGCCTCGACGACGACCTCGAACCGGCCCTCGCCGCCATGACCGACGGCCATTTCCGCCACCTCCCGGTCGTCGATGGCAGCACCCTTGTCGGCCTCGTGACCACCGCCGACCTCGCCCAGGCGCTCCTTCGCAGCCTCGCCGGCCGCCTCGTCACGCTCGAGCTCCGCCTCGAGGCCGAAAGCGACGAATCCGGGGTCGGCCGGTGACCGCCGCCGCCCCGCTCCGCGTGGCGGTCATCGGCTCGGGTCCGGCCGCGATGTACACCGTGGAACACCTCCTCGCCGCCAGCGCGAACCTCTCCATCGATGTCTTCGAGCGCCTCTTCGCGCCCTACGGCCTCGTCCGCTACGGCGTCGCCCCCGACCACCAGAAAATCAAAGGCGTCACCCGCGCCTTCGAACCCCTCCTCCACGACCCCCGCGTCCGCCTCTTCGCGGCCGTCGACGTCGGCCGCGACCTGGCCCTCGACGACCTCGCCCGCCGCTACCACGCCGTCGTCGCTGCAGCCGGCGCCCGCGCCGACCGCCGCATGGGCGTCCCCGGCGAAGACCTCCCCGGCTCCCTCCCCGCCACCGCATTCGTCGCCTGGTACAACGGCCACCCGGATTTCACCGGCCTCGCCATCGACCTCCAGCGCGAATCTGCCGTCGTCGTCGGCGTCGGCAACGTCGCCATCGATGTCGCCCGCATCCTCGTCCTCACCCCGGATGAGCTGCGCCGCACCGACATGCCCCCCTACGCCATCGAGGCCCTCGAAGCGAGCCGCATCCGCGAGGTGCACATCCTCGGCCGTCGCGGCCCGGCGCAGGCCGCCTTCACCGCGCCGGAGCTGAAGGAGCTCACGACCCTCGCCGGCGCCGCCCTCCGCATCGACCCCGCCGAGGCCGCCCTCGACCCCGCCAGCGCCGCCGAAGTCGAGCGTTCGCCCGACCGCACCCTCGCCCGCAAGGTCCAGCTCATCCAGGAAATCGCCGCCGCGCCCGTGCCCTGCCGCCCGCGCACCATCCACCTCCGCTTCTGCGTCTCTCCTCTCGAGCTCCTGCCGGGGCCCGACGGCGCCGTCGCCTCGGTCCGCGCCGTCCGCAACCGGCTCGTCGCGTCCCCCGCCGGCGGCATCGCCGCCGAGCCCACGGGCGAGGAAGAGACCATCCCCGCCGGCCTCGTCTTCCGCAGCGTCGGCTACCGCGGCCTCCCCATCCCCGGCCTCCCCTTCGACGAGCGCCTTGGCGTCATCCCCAACCGCGCCGGGCGCGTCATCGACCCCGCCAGCGGCGCACCCCTCCCCGGCCGCTACGTCGCCGGCTGGCTGAAGCGCGGCCCCACGGGCGTCATCGGCACCAACAAGCCCGACGCCGCCGAGACCGTCCGCTGCCTCCTCGAAGACGCCGACGCCGGCTGTCTCCCCGCGCCCGCCGACCCCGACCCGGCCAGCGTCGAAGCCCTCCTCCGCGGCCGCGGCGTCCAGTGGCTCGATTGCAGCGACTGGCAGCGCATCGACGAACTGGAACGCGCCGCCGGCGCCCGCGAAGGCCGCCCCCGCGTCAAGTTCACGTCCCTCGCCGCCGTCCTCGAAGCCCTCGGCCGGGCGGCCCCCGCTACCTGAGCCGTCCCCCTCAAGGAATCCCCCAATCCTGCCGTCAATTTCGGGGTGGACGACGACCTCGGCCCCATCGCGGCGCCCGTCATCGGCGCGCCCGCCATCGTCATCCCCCGCGGCGAAGCCCCCGGCGGCCGCGGCACGCTCGCGGCCGAGCGCCTCTTCGCCGTCGTCGTCGCCGTCGAGGAAGCCCCCTGGGACTACGGCGATGAGGTCATCATCTCCGTCGGCGAACGCGGCGCGGCCGTCGCTGCCCTCGCCCGCTTCCGCGAGGCCCGCCCCGGCCAGGCCGTCTTCACCCGCCAGAGCCCCTGGCGCCCCTTCGACCGCCGCGCCTTCGACCGCTACCCGGTCGCCATCGCCGCCGCCATCGCCGCCCCGCCCGAGCGCCTGCCGGCCACCATCGTCGACCTCTCCCTGGGCGGCTGCGCCGTCGAAGTCGACGCGCCCGCGCCTCCGCCCGGCGCCGCTCTCGAGCTCGAATGGCCCGGCCTCGCGGCCCCCGTCCGCGCCGTTCTCGTCCGCGGCCGCCCCGCCGCCGGGGGCCGCTACGCCTGGCACCTCCGCTTCGAACCTCTCACCCCAGAGGCCGAGGCCGTCCTCCGCGAACTGATCGCCGCGCTCGCCGCCGCCCTCGAAACGCCCGCCGCCTGAGCGCGCTACCATACCGGCACCCTCGCCCCGGAGGTGCCGCGTGTCGACCATCCACCCGGACGCGATCCCGCTCGAAGAGCCCGCCAGCTACGACTGGCCCGCGCTCGTCGCCTCCCTCGAGCGCCTCCTCCGCCTCCGCACCCCGCCCATCGGCATGAAGCTCTTCGAAACCGTCGAGGCGATGGAGGCCGTCCCCCGCATCCGCCGCCCCGCCGCCATCCACACCACCGACCAGGTCGTCGCCCAGGCCGCCCGCCTCGGCTGGACCGTCGGCATCACCGCCGACGACCTCGTCGGCGCCCAGTGCGGCGCCGTCATCGGCCTCCATCCCCAGGACGAGGAGTGGCGCTCCGGCCGCCGCATGGCCGGCGTCTGGTTCGAAACCCCGGAAGACGCCGCCGCCCACCAGGCCGCCATGGACGTCGTCCCCTTCGGCCGCTACCGCGCGATGGCCGTCTCGCCCCTCGCCAGCGGCCGCCTCGACCCGCCCGATATCGTCCTCATCTACCTCACGCCCGGCCAGGCGATCATCTTCATCAACGGCCTCCAGTGGAGCGGCTACCGCAAATTCAGCTGGGGCGTCGTCGGCGAATCCGCCTGCGCCGACAGCTGGGGCCGCGCCCTGGCCACCGGCGAACCGAGCCTCGCCATCCCCTGCTACGCCGAGCGCCGCTACGGCGGCGTCCTCGATGACGAGCTGCTCATGGCCCTGCCGCCCGCGTACCTCCCCCGCGCCATCGCGGGGATGGAGCGCCTCGCCGCCAACGGGCTCCGCTACCCCATCCCCCAGTACGGCATCCAGGCCGACGCCCGCGCCGGCCTCGCCCGCAGCTACGGCTGAGCCCGGCCTACAGGCTCCGCAGGAACCGGATGAGCGCCTCGTTCACCGCCTCCGGCGCCTCCTGCTGCACCCAGTGGCCCGCGCCCGGCACCAGCACCAGGTCCTTCAGGTTCGGCACGTGCTGCCGGATGTTCGCCTCCGGCGCGAACCCCCGCACCGGGTCCTTCTCCCCCGTGATGAACAGCGCCGGCACCGTCACCTTCGCGTTCCGCCACGCGCCCATCAGCTCCCAGTTCCGGTCGATGTTCCGGTACCAGTTCAGCCCGCCCCGGAAGCCCGTCCGCTGGAACTCGCCGACGAAGAAGTCGAGGTCCGCCTCGCTCAGCCACGGCGGCAGCTCCGCCGGGTCCACCATGTTGTCGAGGAACTTCGCCGTTTTCGGCCGCGGCTGCCCCATCTCCGGCGTCGGCACCAGGTTCCCCGAGGCCGAGTACAGCAGCTTCCGCATCGTCACCCGCACGTCCGCCTCCAGCTCCGCCTCCGCCTTCCCCGGCTCCTGGAAATACAGGATGTAGAAGAAGTTGTCCCCGAAGATCGCCTTCATCCCGTCCGTCGGCCGGACGTCCCCCCGCGGCCCGTAGGGCACGCTCATCCCCACCACCGCCGGGAACCGGTCCGGCCGGAGCAGCGCCGAGTTCCACGCTACCGGCGCTCCCCAGTCGTGCCCGACGATCACCGCCGTCTCCTCCCCGAGAGCGTCCAGCAGCCCGACGATGTCCCCCACCAGGTGGAGCTGCGTGTACTTCTCGATCTCCTGCGGCGCCGTCGTCTGCCCGTAGCCCCGCTGGTCCGGCGCCACCGCGTGGTAGCCCGCCTCCGCCAGCGCCGTCAGCTGGTGCCGCCACGAATACCACGACTCCGGCCACCCGTGGCAGAGCACCACCAGCGGCCCGCTCCCCGCCTCTGCGATGTGCATCTGGATGCCGTTCGTCGAAACCGTCCGGTGGGTGATTGCTGTCATCATCACGCCCCTGCGAAGTCTCCGGCTGCGCCGGGAAGCCGTAGCCTAGCCGACTCCTTCGCATGACACAAAAGACCCCGCTCGCGCGCGGCGGGGTCTTCGCTTCGCTGTGCCGGGTTGTCGCCTATTCCGAACCGGCCGAGACCGCCTCCGCCGGCCGGTCGTCCCCCTTCTTCACCCGCTCCATGTGCTCCAGCCCCTGCATGCTGAAGCCGAGATCCCCCAGCTCGCACAGGAAGCTGCAGTACGTCAGCCGCAGCGCGCTCGTCGATTTCGACGGCGTGTACGAGAGGTTGCACCGCTTGCACCGGATCAGCCCGGTGAATTCGGCGTCCCGCCCGAGGGGAATCGTTTGTTCGCGGTCGTCCGTTGCGTTCATCGCATCGTCCCTTCCATCTACAGTATGCGGCACCCGCCCGCAACGCGCTCATCGGCGCACCCGCACTTCTTGCTCCCCTCCAACACTCCGACCCTGTTCGATAGCAACTTGCCGGCCGAACCTGCCCCCGGTAGCGTGATCACAGCGTTAACGCGACAGCGTCCCGCCATGGCCGAATCCACCGCCGCGCCGCCACAGCCCTCCCGCCGCCTCAGCACCATCGCCGCCGAGGCGGGCCTCACCGCGGCCTTCATGCTCGTCTACTTCTTCCTCCGCGGCGTCCGGCCCGATGACGTCGATGCCGCCGTCGCCCGCAGCCTCCGCCTCATCCACGTCGAACAGCAGCTCGGCCTCTTTCTCGAAGTCCGCTGGCAGGCCGCCTTCCTCCAGAGCGGCCCCGCGATGGCCGTCGCCAACTGGGTCTACGCCTGGGGGCACTATCCGGTCATGCTCCTCATCGGCGCCTGGCTCCTCTGGAAGGACCCGGTCCGCTTCCGCTTCGTCCGCAACGTCCTCGTCGTCTCCGCGCTCATCGGCATCGCCGCCTACTGGCTCCTGCCCGCCGCGCCGCCCCGCCTCATGGCCCTTCACGGCTACGATTTCGGCTTCGTCGATACCGTCCACGGCGCCGCGAGCGCGGTGAACTACTTCCAGCCCGGCCCGTTCGTGAACGACTACGCCGCCCTCCCCAGCTTCCACTTCGGCTGGATCCTGCTCTCCTCCATGGCCGTCTGGGTCAACACCCGCAGCCGCCTCCTCCGCGCCGGCGCGGCCGCCATGTCCGCGGTCATGTGGTGGGCCGTCACCGTCACCGGCAACCACTACTTCTTCGATATGGTGATGGGCGGCCTCGTCGTCATCCTCTCCTGGTGGCTCGTCGCCAGCCTCGGCGACGTCCGCCTCCGCCGCCTCCCCGCCGCCGTCAGCGAACGCCTGCGCTGGTGATGCCCCGTCCTGGGCACCCGCCGCGGCCCGCCAGCGCCGCTTCGAACCCGGGCAGCGGCGCCCCCGCCCGCGGCCGGGCCCCGCGCCGCTGCCGCCGCGCCCGCTCCCGAAGCGCCCGCAGGTATGCCCGCTCGAACAGCTCCGAACACGCCCCGCAAATCCCGTGCGACACCTGCCCCTCTCCCTCGACGAGCACCGCGCCGCACCACGCACACACCACGCGCATCGCACGACCTCCAGCCGAAATCCGGGCGCACCACCATCCTCCCCCGGTCCGCTGCCCTGCCGCTATCGGGGGTTCCCCCGATAGGAGGCCCCGTGCGTAAACGCTTCGAAAAACGTCCGCGCCGATTCGCGCAGCCGCCGCCTCCGCTACACTCGCCCCGTGGCCCAGTCCCCGGCCGAAGGCCCGCACGCCCTCATCGACGAGCTCACCCGCCAGCTCGACACCACCCGCCGCCTCCTCACGTCCGGCCCCGACGACATCGCCGAGCGCGCCCTCGCAGGCTTCGAACCGGAGGCCGGCGCCGAAGCCCGCATCGCCGCCAGCCTCGCCGCGCCGCCGCTCGCCGATCCCGCCGCCTTCCCCGCCGCTCACCGCCTCGCCGTCCGCGCGCTCGAAGTCCTCGACCGCGAAGCCGCGCGGGACGTCCCCGTCAGCCGCCGCTACTGGCGGTTCCGGCCCCTCGCCAGCCTCGCCGCCGGGTTCGTCGCCGGCTACATCACGCGCGGCTACGCCCGCGCCGTCGCGCACCGGCTCGCCGTCCTCTACGCCCGCCGCGAGGCCCAGTGCCTGCCCGGCACCCCGGAGCGCGCCAGCCTCGCGCGCGCCCGCTCCGAGATGGACCGCCTCCTCCCCGGCTTCGCCGGGGGCGGCGCCGGCGTCCCCGCGCTCGTCGCCGGCGGCGCGGTCGTCCCGCTCCTCGCCTCCCTTGGCCAGTACCTCGGCGCCATCGACGTTCTCGCCCGGCCGGTCATCGCCGCTCTCTTCGGGAGCCTCTTCCTCCTCTTCCTCCTGCTCTCCTCGCTGCTCCTCACGGGCGCGCGCTTCGCCCACCGCCGCGCGGCGCTCGTGATGCGCCAGCCGCTCGCCGCCCTCTGGGCCGCCATCGGCGACGCCGGCGACCCGCCCGAAGACGACGCCCGGCTCTTCGCCGCCGTCGCCATTCTCCTCACCGGCGCCGTCTGGCTCGTGATCCCCGCGGCCGCGGTGACCCTCTACCTGCTCGCCTGAGCCCGCGCCGCGTCCGCTCCGCTCACTCCAGCCCGAGCAGCTCGACCGGCCTGCCGGTCCACGCCCGCACCTCGCCGACGCGCACCGCTCCCGGGATCGCGGCCAGCACCGCCTCCGCGTCCTCCGCCCCCACCATGAGCACCATGCCGATGCCCATGTTGAACACCTCGTACATCTCCTCCGCCGCCACCCGGCCCCGCGCCGCGATCAGCCGGAAGATGCCGGGCACCTCCCACGCGCGCGTATCGATGACCGCCGTCACGCCCGCGGGCAAAATGCGCGGCACGTTCTCCCGGTAGCCCCCGCCCGTGATGTGCGCCATCCCCCGCACCATCCCGATGACCGGCCGGACCTCCTTCGCGTACGGCCGGTGGGTCGCCAGCAAGGCCTCCCCGAGCGTCGCCCCGGCCAGCTCCGGCGGCCGCTCCTCGAGCCGGCGGCGCGTCTCCCCCGGCGGTTCGCCGTTCGCCACGTCCAGCGCACGGCGCGCCAGCGAAAAGCCGTTCGTGTGCAGGCCCGAACTCGGCAGCCCGATGAGCGCGTCCCCCGGCCGGATGCGCGAGCCGTCGATGATCGCGTCCCGCTCCACCACGCCGACGATGAACCCGGCGAGGTCGAACTCCCCCGGCGGGTAGACGTCCGGCATGTCCGCCGTCTCGCCCCCGAGCAGCGCGCAGCCCGCCTCCGCGCAGGCGTTCGCCACCCCTTCGACAAGTGCCTCCTTCTGCGCGTTCGAAAGCCCGTTCCCCGCGATGTAGTCGAGGAAAAAGAGCGGCTCGGCCCCGCAGACGAGGATGTCGTTGATGCTGTGTCCGAGGATGTCCGGCCCGCAGAGGTCGAGCCGGTCCGCCGCCAGCTGCAGCTTCACCTTCGTGCCGATGCCGTCCGCACTCGCCGAGAGCACCGGGTCGCGGTAGCGGTCCCCGAGCCGGAACAGCCCGGAGAACGGCCCCGCATCGCTCAGCACCTCCGGCCGCCGCGCCCGCGCGAGAATGCCCGGCAGCCGCCGCGCGAACACGCTCCGCGCCGCGATGTCGACCCCCGCCTCGGCGTACTTCCGTTCCCCGGTCACGCCATCAGCCTACCAGAGCCTGCCGCACCGGGCAGGCGACCCCCCGCCGCCCCCGCCGCCCCCGCGGGATGCCGCGGGCTCAGCCGCCCGCGGCGCGGGGTGGCTCGCCGCCTGCCGGCGGCTTCGCCGCGGGATGCCGGCGCTCCGCGCCGGCGCGGGAGGTTGGAGGTTGGAGGTTGGAGGTTGGAGGTTGGAGGTTGGAGGTTGGAGGTTGGAGGTTGGAGGTTGATACTCCCTCCCCGTTCCCCGCTC